>JBOGZI010000218.1:0-12971 GCA_050697275.1 Solirubrobacterales bacterium
GGCCGGGCCTCGCGCCCGGCCCGGCGCCCACATGAACCGCGAGCGATCGAGCGCCGCACCGCGCAAGTGCCGGCCTTCAGGCTCGGCCCCGCGGGTGACGGTGGAGGCGGCGGGTAGACTCGCGACGTGGCCGAGTCAGCCTCCCTCTATCGCCGTCACCGCCCCCAGAGCTTCGGCGAGGTGGTGGGGCAGGCGCACGTGGTGCGGACCCTGTCCAATGCCGTCGAGAAGGGGCGCGTCCACCACGCCTACCTGTTCGTCGGCTCGCGCGGGACCGGCAAGACCTCGATGGCGAAGATCCTGGCGCGCTCGCTCAACTGCGTGCAGGGACCGACGCTCGAGCCCTGCGGCGAGTGCGAGCCCTGCCGGACGATCGCCGCCGGCACCTCGCTCGACGTGATCGAGATGGACGCCGCGTCGAACCGCTCGGTGGACGACGTCCGTGAGCTGCGGGAGCGGGTCGGCTTCGCCCCCGCCGCCGGCCGCTGGAAGGTCTACATCCTCGACGAGGCGCACATGCTCACCAAGGAGGCCTGGAACGCCTTCCTCAAGACGCTCGAGGAGCCGCCCCCGAACACGGCCTTCGTGCTGGCGACGACCGAGCCGCAGAAGGTGATGGCGACGATCGTCGACCGCTGCCAGCGCTTCGACTTCCAGCGCCCCTCGCTCGAGCAGATCGCCGAGGTGGTGCGCCGGGTGGCGGCCGCCGAGAAGATCGAGATCGACGACGGCGCGGTCGCCCTGATCGCCCGGGCGGCCGGCGGCAGCTTCCGCGACGCGCTCGGCACGCTCGACCAGCTGGTCGCCTTCGGGGGGCCGAAGGTGGCGACCGACGACGTGGTCGAGCTGCTCGGCGCCGCCGACGCGGATCTGCTCTTCGACACCACCGACGCCCTCGCCGCGGGCGACGCCCGCGGGGCCCTCGAGTCGGTCGAGCGGCTGGCGCGCTCCGGGCGCGACCCCGGCCAGTTCACGCGCGATCTGATCGCCCATCTGCGCCAGCTCTTGGTCGCCCGCGCCACGGGCGAGGTGCCCGATTCCTTCACGGTCACGGTCGCCCAGCCCGAGCGGCTGGCCGAGCAGGCGGAGCGGATCGGCGAGGCGCGCCTGGTGGGGGCGATCGACTCACTCTCGGCCGCGGTGGCCGCGATGCGGGAGGGGGATGACCCGCGGCTCAGTCTCGAGGTGGCGTTGCTGAAGGTGGCGCGGCCCTCGCTCGACTCGTCGCGCGAGGCGCTCCTTCGCCGGATCGAGCAGCTGGAAGGGCGCGTGGGTGGTGGGGGGGCCGCCGATGAGGTCCCTCAGGAAGCCTCAATCCCGAGCGGGGCCAATGAACGTCGGGCGCAGCGACGTGACGATGAGCTTCCTTCGGGTACCTCATCGGCGGCCCACGACACGAGCGCCCCCTCCAGCAGCGCGAGCCAGTCGCGGGCAGCAGGGGCGCGCGGCGAGGCGAGTGGGTCGGTCGCGCAAGCGAGCGAGGCGCAGGTGGAGGCGGCGAAGACGACCGCGGAGATGGGGGTGGCGATCGCGACCGTGGACATGAACCGCATGGTCGAGCTCTGGCCTGCGGTGGTCGACCACGTTCGCCAGTCCGGCTCGGAGATGCTCTCCAGCCTCTTCGACGGCGCGCGGCCGCTCTCGGTGGACGCCGAGCGCTCGATCCTCCGGGTCGGCTTTCCCTCCTCGGCCAAGTTCAACAAGCGAAAGGCCGAGGCGCAGGCCAACGTGGAGCGGATCACCGAGGCGCTGAAGGCGATCGTCGGCGAGCGGTTGCGGCCGGTCTACGAGCTGGTCGAGGACGGCGGGGAGGACGCCGTCGCCCCGGGCGAGGGCGCCACCCCGATGGACGAGGAGGAGGTCATCGAGTTGATCAAGGCCAAGTTCGACGCCCGCGAGGTCGGCGCCGACGAGCCCGAGAGCGAGACCGGCTGATGGCGCAGCAGCCCAACTTCGGCCAGCTGATGAAGCAGGTGCAGCAGATGCAGGCCGAGATGGCCAAGGCCCAGGAGGATCTGAAGGGCGAGACCGTCGAGGCGAGCGCCGGCGGCGGCATGGTCAAGGTGACGATGAGCGGCGATCTGCAGCTGCGCGAGATCAAGATCTCGCCGGAGGCGATCGACCCCGAGGATCCCGAGCTGCTCCAGGACATGGAGACCGCGGCGGTCAGCGAGGCGCTCCGCTCGGCCCAGGAGCTCGCCTCGAACAAGCTCGGCGGCGTCGCCGGGATGGGCGGGGGCCTGCCCGGCATGGGCGGCCCGGGGGGCCTGCCCGGCATGGGCGGCTAGCGGCCCCAGGGCACTCTAGGCTGAGGCCATGTACGCGGGCCCCATCAGCCGCCTGATCTCCGAGCTCTCCAAGCTGCCCGGGATCGGGCAGCGCACCGCCCAGCGACTCGCCTTCCACATCCTGCGGGCGGATGATGCGGACGCGCTCGCCCTCGCCGACGCGATCCGCGAGGTGAAGGAGAAGGTCGGGCTCTGCGAGGTCTGCTTCAACCTGGCCGAGGGGCCGCGCTGCCGGATCTGCGAGGACGAGCGGCGGGAGCGGTCGTTGATCTGCGTGGTCGAGGAGCCGGCCGACGTGATCCCGATCGAGCGCACGGGGGAGTATCGGGGCGTCTACCACGTGCTCGGGGGAGCGCTCTCGCCGATCGACGGGATCGACCCCGAGGACCTGCGGATCGCCGAGCTGCTCGAGCGCGTGAACGGCGAGGTGCGCGAGGTCGTGCTTGCGACCAACCCGACCACGACCGGGGAGGCGACCGCCCTCCACATCGCCGACGCGTTGAGCGAGCATCCCCGGACGCGAAGCGGAGGAGATGCGAATTTGGGGAGGGTCACGGTCACCCGCCTGGCCAGCGGGCTCCCCGTCGGGGCCGACCTCGAGCACGCCGACGAGGTCACCCTCGGCAAGGCGCTTGCCGGCCGCCGCTCACTCGGCTAAAGTTAACCGCATGGTTAAGTCTGCGGTTGATCTCGACGCGGTGTTCGGGGCGCTGGCCGATCCCACCCGGCGCGCGATCCTCACCGCCCTGGCGGAGGAGGAGCGCACGGTGAGCGAGCTGGCCGAGCCCTTCCGGATGTCGCTGCCCGCGATCTCCAAGCACCTCGGCGTCCTCGAGCGGGCTGGCCTGATCAGCCGCGAGCGGCAGGGCCGCGTCCGGCGCTGCAGCCTCGAGCCCGAGCCGCTCGCCGACGCCCTCGAGTGGATTGCCGCCTACGGGCGCTTCTGGGAGGAGCGACTCGATTCGCTCGAGCGCCTGCTCACCGAAGGGAAGGGCGGCCGCCGCTGATCGCCGTCGCAGGCACACGGGACGCGACCGTCCTCCAGGTGCGGCGCACGCTTGCGGCTCCGCGTGAGCGTGTCTTCGAGGCCTGGCTCGACCCCGAGCTCCTTCGCCAATGGCTCACCGGCCCTCGGGCCACGAGCCACCGCGCGGAGGTCGATCCGAGGGTGGGCGGCGAGTTCCGCGTCACCATCACCTCCCACCTCGGGGGTCTGCTGGGGCGGCTTCCGGGCTCCTTCGACGGCTCGGTCGAGATGGTCGGCCGCTACCTCGAGATCAGCCCACCGGAGCGGCTGGTCTTCAGCTTCGGCTGGGAGAACTTCCCGACCGTGCACGTGGATCCCGAGGCGACCGTCGTCACGGTCGAGTTCCATCAGCGGGACGACGGGACGGAGATTGTCCTCACCCACGAGCGCCAGCCGAACCGGCGCTTGCGCGCCTTCCACAGCTACGGCTGGAGAGGCAGCCTGCGCAAGCTCGACGCTCTGCTGCAGATGGATGGGCAGAGCAGGTGAGCTCGTCCCGCCGCCCGAGGCTCTACGTGATCCCCGGCTCTCATCCCTGTCGGGCGGCGATGCTGATGCTCGAGCACAAGGGCCTCGGCTGCCGCACGGTCGAGTTTCCCGGGGGTCTCCAGACGTTCCTGATGCGGCCACTCGGCTTCCCGGGCCGCACGGTTCCCGCCCTGAAGCTGGGTGGGGTTCGGGTGCAGACGAACCGGCGCATCGCGCGCTTCCTCGACGAGCTCGTCCCGGATCCGCCGCTGCTGCCCCGCGACCGTCGGGAGGAGATCGAGGCCGCCGAGCGATTGGCTGACGAGGTCCTCCAGCCACTCGCCCGCCGTCTCGTGCTTGCGGCGGGATGCCGTGATCTCTCCTCGCTCGACGGCGGCGGGGAGACCGAGCGGATGGGGCCGCTCCTCGCCCACACCACCAGGCGCCGCGCGCGGATCTTCCGGGTGGCGCGCCGCTTCTTCGGGATCAGCGACGAGACCGAGGCGCTCGACCGAGCCGCCCTTCCCTGCGTGCTGGACGAAGTGGACGCCTGGATGGCGATCGGGGTGCTGAACGGGCCGGAGTTGAACGCGGCCGACTTCCAGATCGCCCCAAGCCTCGGCCTGCTCGCCTCCCGCCTCGACCTGCGCGAGGAGGTCGAGTTTCGGCCCTCATGGCAGCTCGCCGAGCGGCTGGTCCCGGCGCGAACCCAGGCCGGTCAGGGCCGGCCCCAGGCCGGCTACATCCGCCGGGTGGGGTCGTCCGAGTAGCCGCGCTGGGGGTACTCGTCCTTCTTCTCGCGCCCGCCCTGCTGGACCAGCTCGTAGAGCAGGGAGAGGGCGAGGCCGGCGCCGCCGGCGATCATCAGGATCAGGCCGACGGTCTGGATGTTGATCACGTCGGTCTCGACGTTGATCGCGTAGCGCAAGATCGCGCCGATCGCGATCAGGAATATTGCCGTGGCGATGGTCACGCGGGGGTGAGCATAGTGATACCCGCGGGGACCGCCCGCAATCGGGAGCCCGGCCCTCTCAGGCGCGTTCCGGCACGGTGCGTCCGGTTCCGCCCTCCGGGCTGGTCTCGCCGAGGCCGATCTTCCAGTGCAGCCTGCGAAGCGGCTTCGGTGCCCACCAGTTCCAGCGGCCGAGCAGCTCCATCAACGCGGGCACCAGCAGGGCCCTGATGATGCTCGCGTCGATCAGCACGGCGAGCGCGGTGCCGATGCCGTTCTGCTTGATGAAGATGATCTGGGAGGTCGCGAAGGCGCCGATCGCGATCGCGAACAGGACCGCTGCGGCGGTGACGATGCGTCCCGTCCGCTCCAGCCCGATCGCGATGCACTCGGAGTCGCTCGCGCCGGCGTCCCGGGCCTCCTTGATCCGCGAGAGCAGGAAGACGCCGTAGTCCGTGGAGAGCCCGAAGGCGACCGCGAAGAGCAGGATCGGCATCGTCTGCTCGAGCGCACCCTGGCTTCGGTAGTCGAGCAGCCCCTCGAGCCGCCCGTCCTGGAAGACGAAGACCAGGATGCCGAAGACGGCGCTCAGGTTGAGCACGTTCATCAGCAGCTGCTTCACCGGCAGCACCACCGAGCCCGTCATCAGGAAGAGCACGATCAGGGTCGCCCCGATCACGATCGCCAGTGCGAGCGGCAGGTGCTCGGCGAGGCTGTGCTGGAAGTCCAGGAAGCCGGCGGTTGCGCCGGTGACCAGCAGCTCGGTCCCGTCGGGGGCCCGCAGGTCGCGGATCTCCCTCACCGTGTCGCGGCTCCGGTCGTTTATGTAGGGGCGGTCCGAGATCGCCACCAGCAGGGCGCTTCCGTCGCTGAGCTGCTGTGGCGGATTGACCGCGGCGACTCCCTCCGTGCCCCGCAGCTGTCGCTGCACCTGGGCCACGGCGGCTGGGCTCGCGTCCTCGACCCGCACGCGGATCGGGGTGTCGCGGTTGGGCGGGAACTCGGCACGCAGCACGTCGTCGACCTGGCGGGCGCTCCGCTCCTCGGGGAGGATCTGGGCATCGGGCGAGGTGAACTCGATCTGCAGGAACGGGATGCCGAGCGCGATCAGCATCGCGGTGGTGGCGACCGCGATCGGCGCCGGCCGGCGCATGACGATGCGCGAGAGTCGGTACCAGAACCCCTCCTCAGCGGGCCTTGCATCCCGCTCGGCGCGGCGCTGCAAGAAGCGCGGAGCCAGCGCGTTCACCCGGTTGCCCAGCAGCGCGAGCACGGCGGGCAGCACGGTGAGGGAGATGGTCGCGGCGAGGATCGCGACCAGCGATCCCCCAAGGCCCATCGAGTAGAGGAAGCGCTGGGGGAAGACGAGCAGCGCTGCGAGCGCAGCGGTGACGGTGAGCGCGGAGAAGAGCACCGTCCGCCCCGAGGTCATCATCGTGCGCCGCATCGCCTCGAACCCGGGCCCGGTCCGCGCGATCTCCTCCCGGTAGCGGGAGACGACGACGAGGCTGTAGTCGATCGCCAGCCCCAGCCCGAGCCCGGTGGTCAGGTTGAGGGCGAAGATCGAGATCGAGCCGAGCTCGCTCGCCATGCGCAGCACGAAGAAGGTGCCGAGGATCGCGAGGCCGCCGATCATCAGCGGCAGCAGCGAGGCGACCAGGCTGCGGAAGAAGAGGAGCGAGAGCAGGAAGAGCAGCGGGAAGGCGAGCATCTCCGCCATGCGCAGGTCCTCCTCGACCTGCTGGTTCACCTGCTCCTGGGCGAGCGCGTAGCCGCCCACCGAGACGCCCGGCTGACCGGAGAGGTCCTCGCGGATCCGATCGGCCGCCTCCTGGAGCCGCTTGTCTTCGGTCGGCATCAGGCTGACCGCCAGGTAGCTGGCGGTACCGTCGCGCGAGAGGAAGTTCGGGGAGCGGGTCTCGAGGTAGCCGTTCACCCGCTGCACGTCGGGATCGGCCTCGACCTGGCTCGTCACTCGCTTGATTCGCTCGCGCCCGGCCGCCGTCGCCGGTGGCGCGTCCTCCACCAGCACGATCACGCTCGCGTCGCGGAAGCCCGCCTCGTTCAGGCGCTCATCCGCGATCACCGACTCGGTCTCCGGATCGTCGGCCCCGTAGGGATCGAGCCGGTCGGCGACCGAACTGCCGAGGGCGCCGGCGACGCCGAAGAAGGCGACCGCGATCACGACGACGAGCTTGCTTCGGCGCTGTGCCAGGGCTGCGAGTGCGTGGAACATCAAACCCTCCCCTCCTGGTCAGGGGATCCCTCCGGTTTCCCGAGCGGCACGCCCTCCTCGAATGCGGCCGCCTGGCGCTCGAACCAATCGGCGATGAAGTCGTTGAAGGCGATCCCGAACCGCAGCACCGTGTAGGCGCCGGGGTTCTTGCCCTCGGCCTGTTCCTCCACCGCGCGCAGCTCGTCACCGGTCTCAACCGCCCGCTCGGCGAGCTGGCGGGCGATCTCGGCGGCGTGCTCGGGCGCGACGGCGTCGGAGAAGAAGAGCTTCAGCAGGCCCTCGTCGCGGTACTCGAAGATCTCGGCGGGCAGCTCGTGCCAGCCCTCGAGTGCGCGGCGGCCTGCTCGGGTGAGCTCGTAGACGGTGCGCTGCCGACCGCCGCGGGGGGAGGCCTTGCCGCTGATCAGCCCGGCGTCGGTGAGGCGGCGAAGCTCGGGGTAGATCTGCCCGTAGCTCGCCGTCCAGAAGAAGCGGGTCGAGTGGTCGGCGAAGGCCTTGATCTCGTAGCCGGACCGGGGATGCATGGCGAGCATCCCGAGGATCACCTTCGCTGTCGCGCTCAGCTCCACGATGACAGAGATATATCGCGCAGATACATAGCTGTGTGTGACGTCGCTCACTCCTCCCCGCGGGGCGACTTACCGTTCGCATGGAACGCAAAAGCGCCCCACGCCCGTCCACCCCCGTTGGGGCGGCCGCCCCGAGGGGCCGCCGGGCGCCCGAGCCTCGCCTATGCTCAGACCCCGATGGCGGCCACCCGGACCGGAGAGATCGTGGTGATGAAGTTCGGCGGCACCTCGGTGGCGGGCACCGAGGAGTTGAAGCGCGCCGCGCAGCGGATCGTCGCCGCCCGCGATCAGGGGCGCCGCGTGGTCGCGGTGCTCTCAGCCCGCGGCAAGACCACCGACCGCCTGCTGGAGGCGGCGCGCGAGATCTCGCCTCGCCCCGACCCCCGCGAGATGGACATGCTGCTCTCGATCGGCGAGCGCGAGTCGTGCGCGCTCTGCGCCATGGCGATCCACGACCTCGGCCACCGGGCGATCTCGCTGACCGGCTCGCAGGCGGGGATCGTCACCGACTCCTCCCACACCAAGGCGAGGATCATCGACGTGCGCGCCGACCGCATCCGCGAGGCGCTGGAGGAGGACTCGATCGTGCTGGTCGCCGGCTTCCAGGGGGTCTCCACCAAGAGCCGCGACGTCACCACCCTCGGCCGCGGCGGCTCCGACACCACAGCCGTCGCGCTGGCGGCGGCGCTCGACGGCGAGGTCTGCGAGATCTACACCGATGTCGCCGGCGTCTTCAGCGCCGACCCACGGATCGTGCCCGGGGCCCGCAAGCTGCCGCTCGTCTCCTACGAGGAGATGCTGGAGATGGCCGCCTCGGGCGCCAAGGTGCTGCAGCTGCGCGCGGTCGAGTACGGGCGAAACCACGGCGTCCGGATCCACTGCCGCAGCTCCGCCGAGGAGGGCCCCGGTACCCTCGTCGTCTCGGAGCAGGAGACGATGGAACGACCGATGGTGACAGCCGTGACCCACTCGACCGACGAGGCGCGCGTCACGCTGACCGGCGTCCGCGACGAGCCCGGAGTGGCCGGGCGCATCTTCGGCGCCCTCGCCGACGCCAACATCAACGTCGACATGATCATCCAGAACGAGCCGGTCTCCCATGACGGGGGCGCCGACCTCTCCTTCACGGTCGAGGGAGACGACCTGGCGGGCGCGGTCGAGGCGATCGAGCAGCTCGGCACCGCGGCCGGGGTCGAGACTGACGAGGGAATGGGCAAGGTCTCGATCGTCGGGGCCGGGATGCGCAGCCATCCCGGCGTCGCCGCCAAGGTCTTCCGCACCCTGGGCGAGGAGCGGATCAACATCGAGATGATCGCCACCTCGCCGATCAAGATCTCCTGCGTGATCCGCGCCGACGAGGTCCCGGCGGCCGTGAAGGCGCTGCACACCGCCTTCGAGCTGGGCGCCGACGCGGTCCGCGAGGAGGACCCGACGGGCGAGGAGCACCGCCCGACCGTCAGCTCCTGACCGGCGATCCGTACCCTGTGGGCATGGCTGAGGACGGATACAGGGTCGGCGTCGTCGGCGCCACGGGCGCGGTCGGGTCGACCATCCTCGAGGTGCTGGCGCAGCGCCGCTTCCCGGCGCGCGAGGTGGTGCCCTTCGCCTCGGAGCGCTCCGCGGGCAAGAAAGTCTCATTCGACGGAGCCCAGCTCGAGTGTCGCCCGCTCACCCCCGAGTCGATCGAGGGGATCGACCTCGCCCTCGCCTCCGCCGGCGGCAAGGTGAGCGCCGAGTGGGCGCCGAAGCTGGTCGACGCGGGCGCGGTGGTCGTGGACAACACCAGCTACTGGCGCATGCACGACGACGTGCCGCTGGTGGCGGCCCAGGTGAACGACGACGCGGTCGAGGGCCACAGCGGGATCGTCGCCAACCCGAACTGCACCACGATGCAGATGATGGTCGCGCTGAAGCCGATCCTCGACGCGGCCGGGCTGGAGCGCCTCGTCGTCTCCACCTACCAGTCGGTCTCGGGGACGGGCCGCGAGGCGGTCAAGGAGCTGCGCGAGCAGTCGAAGGCAATCCTCGAGGGCAAGGACGTCGAGCCGAAGGTGTTCCCGCACCAGGTCGCCTTCAACATCCTCCCCCAGGTCGAGCAGTTCACCGAGGGCGACGACTACACCACCGAGGAACGCAAGGTTATGCGCGAGACGCGCAAGATCCTTGACCTGCCCGACGAGGTGGGGATCTCGGCCACCTGTGCGCGGGTGCCGGTGGTCACCGGGCACTCCGAGTCGGTCAACGTGCAGACCGAGAAGGACCTCTCGCCCGAGGAGTGCCGCGAGCACCTCTCGGATGCGCCCGGCTTGGTCGTGCTCGACGACCCCGGCGGCGGCATCTACCCGCTTCCGATCGCGGTCGAGGGCCGCGACGAGGTGCTGGTCGGCCGCATCCGCCGCGACCCCTCCCACGAGCGCTGCCTCAACCTCTGGGTGGTCGGCGACAACCTCCGCAAGGGCGCCGCCACCAACGCCGTCCAGGTCGCCGAGCTCCTCCACGAGCGCGACCTGGTTCGGGTTCCGGCCCGCGCCTAGTCGAGCAGGCCCTCGGCCCGCAGCCAGACCTCGGTGCGGGCCATGCCCTCGTCGAGGCCGACCTGGGGTGACCAGTCGAGCAGCTCCCGCGCCGTCTCGATCCCGTAGGTCCCCTTCCGGTGGGCGAGGTAGCGGACGCCGTCGCGGGTGAGGTCGGTGGAGGCGCCGCGCAGAGCCGCCGCGCGCTCGGCGATCGCGGCGGTGGCGAGGACGACCGCCGTGGGAGCGACCGGCACCCGCCTGTCCACCATCCGCCCGAGATGGCCGAAGTACTCGCGCGTCTCGACGCCCACCCCGCCGCTCAGGGTGATCACCCGGCCGGCCGCGGCCGGGGCCTCGGCGGCGCGGACGATCCCCTCGACCAGGTCGTCGACGTAGGTCGGGCTGTGGATTCCCCGCCCCCAGGCGGGCAGGACGAGGCGGCGGGCGCGCAGGTACTCCACCGGAAGCCGCACCCACGGCCCCGAGCCGGGGCCGTAGATGTCGCCCGGCCGCACGATCACCGCCTCATGCTCGCCGGCGGCGTGCGCCATCAGCACCACCTGCTCGGCGGCGATCTTGGTGTCGGTGTAGGCGACGCCGGTCGGTTTCACCGGGAAGCTCTCGTCCACCTCGTCGGGGAAGTCGAGGCCGAAGGTGACCACCGAGGAGAGGTGGACGAGGCGGGCGCCGGCGTCTCGAGCGGCCTCGAGGGCATGTCGCGTCCCGCGCACGTTGACGTCCCAGAAGGCCGAGTCGTCGCTCGGCATCCCGACCAGGGCCGCGGTGTGGATCACCGCGTCGGAGCCCTCCGCCGCGCGCTGCCAGGCCCCGCGCTCGCTGATGTCGCCCGCAACGACGCCCGCGGCGGGATCGGCGGCGACGTCGACCCCGGCGACCTCGACGCCGCCGGTGCGCAGGCGCTCGGCGAGCCTGCGGCCGATGAACCCGGCGGCGCCGGTGAGCAGCACCCGCTTCACGGGCTCACTCTACGGCGAGGGGGGGACCGCGGCTGGGAAGAAATGCAAGGAGTAGGCGCTAGGCCCCGACGTCCTCGATCTCGTCGAGGACCTTGGCGGCGAGTGCCTTGAAGAAGTCGTTCCGGGTGACTACGGCGTGCACCCTGCCCTCGGTGGCGATCGGGATGATCAGCACCCGGTGGTGGAGGAAGAGCTCGGCGATGTGGGTGTCCGAGTAGTCGTCCTCGACCAGCACGTGGTCGGTGGTGAGGTAGTCACGGATCGGCTCGTCGCGGCAGGAGAGGCGGCGCTCGATCGAGGCCTCCACGTCCCGCGAGACCATCCGAGCGGAAGAGAGCGTCCCCACATACCCGGGGAAGAAGGCGGCGAGGAACTCGCGCTCGCCGAAGATGCCGGCGAAATTGCCATCGTCGTCGACCACCGGCAGGGCGGGGAGGTCGAGATCGATCACCCGCTTGGCCGCGTATCCGACCTTGTCGTCGGCGCCGAGAGGCTCGACCTCGGTGATGGTGGCCTTGATGATCGAATCGGGCATGGCTCAGAGCACGATGTATCGCAGAGCGATGTAGAGGCTAGCCAGGGAAACTGAGAACACCGTCACGGGGACGCCGATCCGCAGGAAGGTCATGAATCCGATCGGCCGCCCGGCGCGCTCGGTCAGCCCCGCCGCGGCCACGTTCGCGGCGGCGGCGATGATCGTCGCGTTCCCGCCGAAGCACGCGCCGAGCGCGAGCGCCCACCAGAAGGCGTCGTCGCCGGCATCGTCCTGGAGCGCCTCGACGACGGGGATCATCCCGGCGGTGAACGGGATGTTGTCGACGATCCCCGAGTCGAGCGCGGACGCCGACGCGATGCCCAGCAGCTCCGCGCCGCGGTCGCCGCCCGTGACGTTCCCGATCGCCGCCGCGACCTCGTCGATCGCGCCGGTGTCCTCGAGCGCGCCGACCATCACGAACAAAAGAGCACGATCGTGCCGACGAGCACCGGCACCGTGCGGCGCAGCTCCGCCGGGTCCTCGATCGAGCGCCGCGCGTCCAGCTCCAGCACCCGCTCCCGCGCCTCGGGCGCGACCCGCAGGCGGTGCCGGAAGGCGGCGTAGAGCGCGAGCGTCACGACCACGGCGGTCAGCGCCGAGATCGGCGCGAGGTTGGCGATGAACGCCATGAACGACAGGTCGGTCGCGCCCGCGATCATGATGTTCGGCGGGTCGCCGATCAGCGTCGCCGTGCCGCCGATGTTGGAGGCCATGACCTCCAGGATCACCAGCGGGATCGGGTCGACGTCCAGCGCGTCCGCCAGCAGGAACGTGACCGGCACGACCAGCAGCACCGTCGTGAGGTTGTCCAGGAACGCCGACAGCACCGCGGTGACCAGCGCCACCGACGCCGCCACCGCGAACGACCGCCCGCGTGAGAGCTGCGCCGCCCGGATCGCGAGCCACGTGTAGACCCCGGTCGGCTCGGTCGCGCGGACCATCAGCATCATCCCGGCCAGCAGCCCGAGCGTGTTCCAGTCGATCGCCGCGATCGCGACCACCTGCTCGATTGTCTGCGTGAGCAGCACGAGCACCGCGCCGATCAGCGCGACCTTCGTGCGGTCGACGCGGTCGGTCGCGATCACCGCGAGCGCGCCCGCGAACAGGACGACGGCGAGGGCCATGAGGGGGAGTTACCCGGCGCTCAGTCCTGCGCCAGCTCCGGAAGCCACGTGACGAGCTCCGGGAACAGGACCAGCAGGGCGACCACGCACCGCTCGGCGACCACGAACGGGAAGGCGCCGCGGAACGCGTCCTCCACCCGCACGCCCTTCACCACCCCCGCCACGAGGTACGCGTTGATCCCGAACGGCGGCGTCAGCAGGCCGATCTCGATCATCTTGACCATGATCACGCCGAACCAGATGCCGCTGAACCCCAGCTCCGTGATCACGGGGTAGGCG
>JBOGZI010000219.1:0-2706 GCA_050697275.1 Solirubrobacterales bacterium
GATCAGCGTCCGCGAGCGAGGCACGAGGCGTCGGAAATCTAGCGGCTGGGTGGGCGGCCTCGTGGGTTCGGCCGTTCAGCGTTGCGATCGCCCTCGTGGCGGACGACGTGGGCGATCTCAGGCGGCGCGGAGGGGCTGCGGGCGACCGTTGACGCTCGCGGCGGCGCGGCGACCGCAGCGCCGGCCGACCTCGGCGAAGAAGATCGAGGCGAGGTCCCCCGCCGTTCGGGCCTGCCCCGCGCCGAGCTCGCGCCAGCGCTCCTCCACCGCAGCGTGGATCGCCGCGCGGTCGGAGAGGGCCTCGGCGCCGACGCGGCTCACCCCCGCCTCGTGCCAGCAGGTGATGAGCCAGCCCTCGAAGGAGCGCACCACCGAGGCGACCGGCACCTCCCGGCAGCCGCCGTCCTCGAGCCCCGCCTCCAGCTCGACCATGAAGAGGTCGGTGACCCGCTCCTCGCTCAGCCCGGGGCAGAGCCGCGACAGGATCTGCTGCACGCTGCGCAGCTCGGCGCGATCGGTATCCACGTCCACCCAGAGGATTCCCGTCCCGGGCGGCGGGGCGTTCAGCCCGTCCCAGCCGGCCGGCCGCTCGCCTGGGACCAGCTCCCTCACCGTGATGAACTCGACCGCACCCCGGCTTCCTCGGTCCTCTGCTCTGCTCAACACGGGATCCCCCTTCGTCGTAGTTGCAACTCCGACGCTACGGATCGGGGCCGCCTCTGCCATCCGCTCAAACCCGTGCATCTGCTGCGGCCAACCCCCAATCCACGATGCGGGATTTCACGGACGGTCAAGCGTCCAGGGCTCACCTCCGACGATCGGGAGTAGGGTCCGCAGGATCGCGATGGCGAAGAAGGCGACCCCGCCCAGCCTCTGGCTCGACCCGGCGCCCGAGGCCGGCAAGCCGCTCGAGGGGGAGCGGAAGTGCGACTGCGTGGTGATCGGCGCCGGCTACACCGGCCTCTCGGCGGCGCTAGCGATGGCCGAGGCGGGCGCCGACGTGGTCGTGCTCGAGCGCGACTACGCCGGCTTCGGCGCCTCCGGCCGAAACGCCGGCCACCTCACCCCGACGATCGGCAAGGACCTCCCCACCCTGCTTCGCCTCTACGGCACAGACCGCGGCGGCGCCCTGGTGCGGCTCGCCGAGGAGGCGATCGAGCACACCGAGCAGACGATCGACGAGCGCGGGATCGACTGCGACTACGAGCCCTCGGGCAATGTGCTGGCCGGGATCCATCCCGGCCAGGCGAAGACGCTGGAGAAAGCGGCCCGGGCCGGGCGCGAGCTGGGCGGCTCGCTGCGGATGCTCTCGACCGAGGAGATCGAGCAGCGCGGCCTCCCCGCCCACGTCGCCTGCGGCTACCTGGAGGAGCGCGGCGGCGTGCTCGACCCCGGCAAGTACGTGCGCGGCCTGCGCGAGGCGGCGGTGGGCGCCGGCGCGAAGCTGTACGAGGGGACCAGGGTCGCCTCGATCGCCGAGGGGACCGGCTCGGGGCGCCGCGGGATCCGGGTCGAGACCCCGCGCGGGCGGGTGGCCGCCGAGCACTGCGTGCTCGCCACCAATGCCTACACCCCGGAGCTGGGGCTGCTCCGCAGCCGGATCGTGCCGCTGCGGGTCTCGCTCTTCGCCACCGAGCCGCTGTCAGAGGAGCAGCGCGAACGGGTCGGCTGGCCCGGCCGCGAGGGCGTCTACACCGCCCACGAGATCCTCGAGAGCTACCGGCTCACCGCCGACGATCGGATCGTCGGCGGCTCCCGCTACATCTCCTACGCCTGGGGAAGCCGCATCCCGCCAGACGACGACCCGGTCGTCTTCCGCAAGCTGGAGACGATGTTCCGCTCCCGCTTCGGTGAGCTGTCCGACGTGCGGGTGGAGCGCAACTGGTCCGGCCCGATCGCGATGCCGCTCGACTTCCTGCCCTGCATCGGGCGCACCGGCCGCGCCGGCAAGATCGTCTACTCGCTCGGCTACGCCGGCCACGGCGTCGCGATGGCGAGCCACCTCGGCACCCTGGCCGCCGGCATGGTCCTCCGCGGCGAGCCCGGCCCCGCCCCGCTCGTCTCCCGCCGCCGCGTCCCCCTGCCCCCCGAGCCCTTCCGCTGGCTCGTCGCCAAGGCGATCATCGGGGCGCTGGAGGCGGTCGATCGGCGAACGGATTCCCGCGCCCAGCCACGTGCGCCGAAACCACCTTCCCGTGATGAAGCCGCGACGAAACGGGTGATTCCGTCACATCCGGTGAGCTACGGTGAGAGCTGATGGAGCGCGAAGCCTGGACTGACGAACGACTCGATGATCTCGCCGCGGGAATGCGGACGGGCTTCGCCCGTGTGGACAACGACATTCGTGACGTGCGGGGCGAGATCAGCGGCCTCCGCATCGAGGTGCGCGAGGGGTTCAGGGATCTCGGCGGGGAGATCAGCGAGCTTCGCACCGAGTTTCGAACGGTGATGTTTCGGGTCGGCGGCGGCATGATGGTCGGCCTGATCGGCGTGATCGCCGCCATCCTCGCCCGTGGGGTCTGACCCTGGGGAGCTGGGTACCGGGCGCTGACGGCTCGGGCTTCGGGATCGAGCACCTCCCCTACGGAGTCGTCCGGCGCCCGGAGGGCCCGCCCCGGCCGGCGGTGCGGATCGGCGACCGGGCGCTCGAGCTGGCGCCGCTCGCCGATGCCGGCCTGCTCGACGCGGCCGAGCCCGAGGTGGCCG
>JBOGZI010000220.1:0-13212 GCA_050697275.1 Solirubrobacterales bacterium
ACGCAGCACATCACGGCCGTGGAGGGGTAGGCGGCCCCCCCGCCGGGGACGTAGGCGCCGGCGGCGGCGACCGGGACGTCCTGGAGGGCGACGCTCGCGCCGGCGGCGGCGACGTTCGCTCCGGCGGCCTCGGCCTGTGCCTCGGCCACCCTGCTGACGTTGGCGATCGCCGTCCGGAGGGCAGCCGCGAGCTCCGGGGGGATCCGCTCCGGCGCCGCCCCGAGCTCCTCGCCGGGGACCCGCAGCAACTCGGGTGCGCCCTCGCCGAAGCGCTCCTCGAAGCGCAGCACCGCGGCGTCGCCTTCGGCCTCGACCGCCGAGACGATCTCGGCCACCGCGTCTGTGCCCTCACCCAGGGTGGGCTGCAGCGCCCGGATCTCGCCCGCCAGCTTCGGCGCATCGCTCCCGTCCCAGTCGAAGCGGGTCGCCCTCATGACCAGCACGCCTCCCGAAGTCGCTCGACCAGGTCGTCGACCTCGGCGCTGCGCAGCTTGTGTGAGACCCGGTTGGCGATCAGCCGGGCGGTACAGACGGAGATCTCCTCGCGGACCTCGAGGCCGTTCTCGGCGAGCGTGCGGCCGGTGGCGACCAGGTCGACGATCCCGTCGGCGAGCCCGACCAGCGGCGCCAGCTCGACCGACCCCTTCACATCGATCACTTCGGCCTGGCGCCCGGTCTCCTCGAAGTGGCGTTCCGCCACCCGCGGGTACTTGGTGGCGATCCGCATCCCGCCGAGGCGGCGCTCCGCATCCGCGAGCGACGGGTCCCCCGCGCGCGCGGCCAGCACCATCCGGCAGGCCCCGTAGCGGAGGTCCAGCAGCTCGTAGGTGATCCGGTCGGGCTGCTCGAGCAGCACGTCCTTGCCGGTCACCCCGAGATCCGCGGCGCCGGCCTCGACGTAGGTGGGGACGTCCGACGGGCGCATCGTGATCAGCGTCAGGCCGCCGGCCTCGAAGACCAGGGAGCGGGAGTCGGAGCGCAGTGCCTCGGTGCCAACGCCCGCCCGGTCAAGCGCGTCCAGGGTTCCCTCCCAGAGCGCCCCCCGCGGGATCGCCAGGCGCAGCGGGCCGCCCTCGCGCGCCCTGCTCGCCTCGACCATGCGCGGCGTCATGTCCTCGCCCCTCCGGCGCGCTCCTCCTCGGCCTGGGCGATGTGCAGCCGCTCCAGGTAGAGCGCGAAGCCCGCGGCCGGCAGCTCGCGCCCGAAGCGACCGAGCAGGCCGTCGTAGCGTCCACCGCCGCCGAGGATGTGGCCGAGCGCCGGGTCGTAGACCTCGAGGATCGCCCCGGTGTAGTAGCCCAGGTCGCGCAGCAGGCCCAGGTCCACCAGGACCCGCTCGGCGACGCCGCGCTCCGAGAGCGCCTCATAGGTCGCCTGCAGCCGGCTGGCGGCGCGGGTCACCGCCTCGCCCCCGAGCTTCCTGGCTCGCTCCAGCACCTCGTTGCCCCCGCGCAGGCCGGGGACGGCGAGCAGGGTCGCCCGGGCCTGCTGCTCGAGCCCGTCGACCGAGTCCACCTCCAGCTCCAGGCCGACCAGGTCGTGGGCGGCGAGCCGGTCGAGGATGCGCTCCGCGGCCTCGCCGGAGACCCCGAGCTCGGTGAGCAGCTGCGGGTAGAGGTCCGCGTCGCCCAGCCCGACCAGGGCCCGGTTGAGGCCGACCGCGTCCAGCGACGCGCTCAGCAGCTCGACCACCTCGGCCGTGCCCTCGGGGGCGGGCGCCCCGACCAGCTCGACCCCCGCCTGGGTGAACTCGCGCATCTGGCCGCGCTGGGGACTTACCGCCCGGTAGGCCGAGGCGACGTAGAAGAGCCTGAATGGGGGCTCCTCCCCCTGCAGCCGGGTCGAGACCATCCGGGCGATCGGGATGGTCATGTCAGAGCGCATCGCGAGCAGGTCGCCGCGCTCGTCGAAGAAGCGGTACGCCGCGCCGGCCGCGCGGCTGTCGCCGCGCTCCAGCGTCTCCTCGTACTCGATCGTCGGGGTCGCCACCTCGCCGTAGCCGCGGTCCGTGAAGACCTCGCGCAGGCGGGTCTCGAGGGCGCGGAGCTCGCCCATCTCCTCGGGGAGCACGTCGCGTGTCCCAGGTGGGGTCGGATGGATCGTCATGAGCGCCCCATCATTGCGTCGGCTCCGCTTGCAGGCTGCAAGGCACGGAGCGTGGCTTCGCGACTACTCTGCGCCGGACCACGCTTACCGCACGACGACGGAGGGCTGAAATGGCGGTCTTGATGACCATCGAGTTCGAGGCGACCAAGGACCAGTACGACGAGGTCGACAAGAAGCTTGATGTCGACAGCGATCCCCCCGACGGCCTGCTCATCCATACGGCGGAGGACCTCGGCGGAGGCAGGATGCGAGTGGTGGACGTCTGGGAGTCCGCCGACGAGCTCGAGGCGTTCACCAACGGCCCGCTGATGGCCGCGATGGCCGAGGTGATGGGCGAGCAGGACCCCGGCAGCGGCACCCCTCCCGAGATCCGGGAGCTGCACAACGTTGCCAAGCCCTGACCCCGGCTAGGCCGGGATCCGCTCGGCCGCGACCCGGTCGATCCGGGCGCCGAGCTCGCGCAGCCGCAGATCGATCCGCTCGTAGCCGCGGTCGATCTGCATGACGTTGCCGATCTCCGAGGTGCCCTCCGCGGCGAGCGCCGCGATGAGCATCGCCATGCCGGCGCGGATGTCCGGGCTCTCCAGTCGGGCGCCGTGAAGACGGCTCGGACCGCTGACGATCGCCCTGTGGGGGTCGCACAGCGTGATCCGAGCGCCCATCGCGACCAGCTTGTCGACGAAGAACAGTCGGTTCTCGAACATCTTCTCGAAGATCAGGATCGTGCCGTTCGCCTGAGTGGCGAGCGACAGCGCGATCGAGGTGAGGTCGGCCGGGAAGGCGGGCCAGGGACCGTCGTCGATCTTCGGGATCGCGTCCCCCTGGTCGTCTCGGATCGCCAGCTTCTGCTCGGGAGGCACCAGCACGTCACGGTCCTCGACCATCGACTGCAGGCCGAGCCGGCGGAAGTGACGGCGGATCCCCTCGAGGTCCTCGGGGACGGTGTCCCGGATGCGAAGCTCGCCCCCGGTGGCCGCGGCCAGCGCCATGAAGCTGGCGATCTCGATGTGATCGGGGCAGATGTCGTGCTCGGCGCCGCCGAGCTTGTCGCGGCCGTGGACGGTCATCACGTTGGAGCCGATTCCGTCCACCTCGGCGCCCATCCGGGTCAGCAGGCGCGCCAGGTCCTGGACGTGGGGCTCGGAGGCCGCGTTGGCGATCGTGGTGGGCCCCGGCGTCAAGGCGGCGGCGAGGAGCGCGTTCTCGGTGCCCATCACCGAGGGCTCATCCATGAAGATCCGCTTCGGCTTCAGCCCGTCGGGCGGTGCCGAGAGCTCGATCCAGACGTCGCCGTCCACCTTGGCGCCGAGATCGCGAAAGGCATCGAGGTGGGCGTCGAGCCGCCGACGGCCGATCGTGTCGCCGCCGGGCGGCGGCATCTTCGCCTCGCCGAGCCTCGCCAGCAGCGGGCCGGCGACCAGGAACGAGGCGCGGATCCGGGTGGAGTGCGCCTCGTCCACCTCGTTGCCGGCGAGCGAGTCGGCCTGGAGCTGAACCTCGTGCTCATCGGACCAGGAGACCTTCACCCCGAGCTCCTCGAGCAGGCCGAGCATGGAGTCGACGTCGCGGATTCGCGGGACGTTGCGGACGGTCACCTGCTCCTCGGTGAGCAGGCAGGCGGCGAGGATCGGCAGAGCCGCGTTCTTGTTTCCGGCCGGGACGATCTCGCCCGAGAGCGGAACGCCGCCTTGGATGACGAACTTCTCCACGGCGATTAGGGTAAACGGCCCTATGGCTGACGTTTCAAGAGGCGATGCATGGGAGCTGGTCACCGAGTGGGTGGAGTCCGACTCCCTGCGCAAGCACCTGCTCGGGGTCGAGGCGGCGATGCGCACCTACGCGCGCAAGTGGGACGAGGACGAGGAGCTCTACGCGGTCACCGGCCTGGTTCACGATCTCGACTACGAGCGCTACCCCGATCTCGACACCGGCCACCCTCGATATGCGCTCAAGGAGCTGGAGCGACTGGAGTACCCGCAGGAGGTGATCGACGCCGTCGCCGGCCACGCCGACTTCCTCGAGGTCCCGCGCGAGACCACCCTCGCCAAGACCCTCTACGCGGTGGACGAGCTCTCGGGGTTCATCGCTGCCTGCGCCCTGGTCCGCCCCACCGGGATCGCGGGGATGAAGCCGAAGTCCGTGAAGAAGAAGCTGAAGCAGCCCTCCTTCGCCGCAGCCATCGACCGGGGACAGGTCCAGCGAGGGATCGAGGAGCTCGGGGTTGATCCGGACGAGCACATGGCCCTGATCATCGAGGCGATGGCCGAGCGGGCCGACGAGCTCGGCGTCGGCCCTCGCGCGGGAGGCAAGGCCGGCGGGGAGGCCGCGGCGTGAGGCGGGTCGCCTCCAGCCGCTGGTTCAAGGTCACGGTCGGGGTTCTCGCGGGCCTGGTGCTGCTCCTGCTGCTGAACGCGGTCACCGTCTCCAACGAGACCAAGCAGGCGGAGGTGAACGCCGACGGCGGTGAGCTGGTCGAGACCTCCTACGGCTCCCTGCAGGTGGTCGACGAGGGAGACCCGGGCGGGACCCCGATCGTCCTGATCCACGGCTACGCAGGTTCCGTCACTTGGTGGGAGAAGCTGCCCCCGCTGCTGAGCGAGCAGCACCGGGTGATCCGGATCGACCTGCTCGGCCACGGCGGCTCCGAGAAACCCGGCGCGGGCTATGCGATCGAGAACCAGTCGAGCGCGATCGCGGAGGCGCTCGCCTCGCTCGGGGTGCAGGGGGCCACGGTCGTCGGCCACTCCCTCGGCGGCACCGTCGCGGTCGCCGTGGCGGAGCGGAGCCCCCAGGTGGTGGCCAAGGTGGTGATCGTCGACCAGGCGCCCGATGACAGCTTCGAGGAGGACGCCCCGCTGGTCCAGGAGGCCAGTTACGTGCCGGTCATCGGTCAGGCGTTGGCGCGGCTGACCGACTGGGTGCCGGCCTCGGTGGTGCGCGACTCCTTCGAGGATGCCTTCGCCCCGGGGTTCAACATCGCCAGCGGCTTCGACAACCCCGACCAGGTGGTGGACGACCTGCGCGAGATGACCTATACGGCCTTCGAGGACACGGTCGACGCCGAGAGCGACTACTCGGAGGACCAGCCGCTCGACCAGCGGATGGCGGCGATCAACCTACCGCTGCTGGTCATCTTCGGGTCCGAGGACCAGTTCTACGAGGCCGAGGCCTCGACCGCCCCCTACAGGAAGGTCGAGGGGGCCCAGGTCGCAGTGCTCGAGGGGGTCGGGCACTCACCCAACGTGGAGAGGCCCGATCAGCTCGCGCCGCTGATCCTCGACTTCGTCGCCGGGCGGCCGGTCAAGCTGCCGGCCGGCAGGGAGAAGGGCCGCGGGAAGAAGGGCGGCGGGGCGCAGGCCCAGGATGGCGCCGGCGGGGCCAAGGGCGGCGGGAAGCCCGCCGATCAGCCGGGCGGCTGAGCCCGAGAAAAGCGAAAGGGCTCGGTTGCCCGAGCCCTTTCTATGAAACAGGATTGCTCCTGTTTCGTTGTCAACAACCCTACTCCCCGGAGGGCGGAAGTCAAGGTGCGATGCACGGATGAGCCCGCAAGGTGCGGACAATGAGGCCGGCTCGGGCCTACTGCCAGCGCCCGCCGGCCTTGGCCCACTGCTCCATGTGGTCCACCGAGCAGAAGGCGTCCGCCACCCGGTGCTCGCCCCGGTGGCGCACCAGCAGGACGTGGACGTCGCCGAGCTCCGCCCCGCACTGCGAGCACTCGGTGGGCTGGTGCACATTGGCTTCGCCATAAATCTGGTTGCCCTCCCGCACTCCACGGGTCGCGCTATCGCCCACCCTCGCCCCATCGGGCACCCTCGCGCCTCCGGCGTCCCAGTGGGCCCCCTGGATCGCCCAGGGGATCAGGTGCTCAAGCCTGCAGAAGACCGCCCTCCTCTCCCCCGCGAGTTCGTAGGCACGGAAGCCGTCGTCGGCCTCGACCTCCGCCCCGCACCACGTACATTGCTCGCCCATGTCAGCCCTGACGATAGTCGTGCTGGAGGGAGACCAGACCGGGCAGGAGCTGCTGGAGCAGGCGCTGCGGGTGCTCGATCCGCCGGTGCTCGGGCTCGAGGTGGAGCTGACCCGGTTCGACCTCTCGCTCGAGAACCGGCGCCGGACGAAGAACGGCGTCTGCACCGAGGCGGCCGAGGCGATGCGCCGCGCCGGCCTCGGCGTCAAGGCCGCCACCATCACCCCGGAGGGGGCCGACGACGTCGGCAGCCCCAACCGACTGATCCGCGAAGCCGTCGACGGCAAGGTGATCGTGCGCACCGGGCGGCGGATCCCCGGCGTCAGCCCGGTGGCCGGCATCCACCATCCGATCTCGGTGGTGCGGATGGCGGTCGAGGATGCGTACGGCGCCGAGGAGTCCCGTCGGGCCGTCGACGGCGACGAGATCGCCGAGCGCCGCGAGCTGATCCATCGCTCCAACTGCCGGGCGGTGGCCGAGTACGCCTTCAGGACGGCGCGGCAGATCGACGGCCGGGTCTACGGCGGACCCAAGTGGACCGTGAGCCCGGTCTACGAGGGAATGCTGAAGGAGGAGATGGACCTGGCCGCCGGGCGGCACCCCGAGATCGACTACGAACCGCTGCTGATCGACGCCACCTACGCCGGGTTGCTCACCGGCCGCGCCGCCGAGCCGCTGGTGATCCCCTGCCTCAACCGCGACGGCGATCTGCTCTCCGACCTGGTGCTGCCGCTGTACGGGTCGATCGCGGGCGCCGAGTCCGTGCTGCTCGCCTTCGACGACGAGCTGAAGGTGACCGTGGCGATGGCGGAGGCGCCGCACGGCACCGCTCCCGCCCTGGAGGGCAAGGACATCGCCAACCCGATGGCGATGATCCTCGCCGGGGCGGCCCTCCTGCATTACGCGGCCGGGGGCGGCACCGACGCCAACACAAAACGGGACGCTCCTGACCGGAGCACCCTCGCATCAGCCTCCACGGCGATCTACGCGGCGGTGATGGCGGTCGCGCGGGAGGGCATCCGCACCCCGGACCTGAACGGGCACGCCGGCACCACCGAGTTCACCGACGCGGTGATCGAGCGGGTGCGGGAGGAGCTCGCCTCCAGCGGCTAGACCACCGGTCCCTCGGGGGCCGGGAGCGGTTCGTCCGGAACCCGGAGCCACTCGACGATCTTTTCGTCCTCGATCACGAAGGCCGTCTTCGCCGTCTCGCCGGTCCCCGGACCGCACTCCCCGGGTCCGGGCCGCTCGGTCAGCTCGAAGGTCGCCACGGTGCGCTCCTCCTCGCTCTCCGCCCGGATCAGCTCCGCGCCGCAGGGCAGCGACTCGTTGAAGGCGACCACGTCATCCCGGCTGACCAGCTCGAGGGGCGGCGTCCCGTTCTGCGCGACGCTCGGCACCTCCCAGTAGGCGGCGGCGCCCTCGACGTCGCCGCCGCGGAGCTCGTCGGACCAGCGGTCGATCACCTCCACCGCCTCGGGATCGGCCCCTCCGGGAACCTCGCTCGAGTCGGGCTCCTCACCGCCGCATCCCGCCGACAGCAGCGCGGCGGAGGCGATCACGAGGAGGGAGCGGCTCGGCATCCCCGCCATGATCCCAGCGTCGGCGCGCCGGCGCCAGATGGCGCAGATCGAGCCGTCGCCCCTCGATCGTCGCCAGGCCCATCGAGCGGCTGGGCGCGCGCCGCCGCTCGGTCGGGCTGCCGGGGTTGAAGAGCTCAGTCCCTGTCGCCGTCGGAGCGCTCGGAGCGCTCGCGCTCGGCGAGCATGCGCTCGAGGTAGGCGGACTTCTCCGCCCGGCGCTGGTGCTGGCGCTCCTCGTCCGGGGTAGCGGCTTGGGTGATCGCCCGGTGCTCGTCCGTCGTCCGCTCTTGCTGCTTGCGGCGGAGCTCCTCGGTTGTCGGCTCATGCTTGCTCATCGACGAGAGGGTACTCCCGGATCTCGCGTCCGTTGAGAGCGCAGTTTCCAGCTAGAAGGGCGCCTTCGAGCGGGCTCTGCGCCCCTCGGATCCGCAGCAGAAGCCGATGATCACTCCGATCAGCATGGTGCCCGTCGCTTACCCGCCCCTTGACGTTTCGATGCGGGTATACGAACATACGTTCGATGCCCGTGGCATGCGCCATCCTCCCCCGCTTCCGGCTGATCGCGGCCCTGGCCGAGCGGCGGGAGCTGATCAGGCGCAGCGCGGCACTGGCGCCCGAGCCCGGCGCGCCCCAGCTGATCGGAGAGGTCTCCCCGCCCGCGGAGGGATTCGGCCTGCGCCCGGGGATGCGCCTTGGCGAGGCCCTCTCGCGCTGTCCCGAGCTGGTCCTGGTCCCCCCGGACCCGGAGCGAGCCGAGCGCTCCTGGGAGGAGGCGGTGCGGCGGCTGGAGAGGATCGGCGCCGAGGTCGAGTCCGAGCGCGCCGGCGAGAGCTTCTTCGAGGCCGACGGCCTGCGGGAGATCTGGGGAGGGGTGCACGGCGTCCTCGAGCGCGCGCGCCATGAGCTCGGGATCCCGGCGCGGCTCGGGGCCGCCCCCGGCCGCTTCTGCGCCTATGTCGCCGCGCGGCGGGCGCGGACCGGATCGCCTCCGCCGGTCGTCGCCGAGGGCTCGGCCCGGCGGTTCCTGGCGCCGGCCCCGGTCTCACTGCTGCACGGGCGGCTCGGGCCCCCCCGGGAGGATGGGGGCGGAGGCGATCCCGGGGAGGCCGACGATCTCCCCAACGAGCTGGAGCGCCTCGGCATCTCCACCCTGGGGCGGCTCGCCGGACTGCCGCGCGACGCGGTCGGCGATCGCTTCGGGCCCCTCGGGCTGCGAGCGCTACGGCTGGCCGGCGGCGAGGACGAGCCGCTCCGGCCCCGGCGGATGCGCGAAACGCCGGCGGTGGAGCTGGAGCTGCCGGAGGCCGCCTCGGGGCAGCAGCTGGAGCGGGCGCTCGAGCTGCTGATCGGCCGCCTGCTCGCCCACCGCGATCGCCGCGGCAGGACGCTGCGAGCGGTGAGGCTCTCCGCCCGGCTGGCCGCCGGGGGAGGTTGGCGCCGCCGCGTGTCCCTGCGGAGGGCGACGGCGGAGCGGGAGAGGCTCGTCACCGCCCTTCTCCCCCACCTGGCGCTGCTCCCCGCCCCCGCCGCGACCCTGCGGCTGGAAGCGGTCGCGCTCGGCTCGGCCGCCGGCGAGCAGCTCTCCCTCGCCGAGCCGGAGGAGCGGCGCCGGCGGCGCATCTCCGAGGCGGTGCGCCAGGTGCGGGTGACGGCCGGGCCGGAGTCGGTGCTGCGGGTGCTGGAGGTCGATCCCGAGTCGCGGGTGCCCGAGCGCCGCGACGTGCTGATGCCCTGGTGCGAGGGTGCTCCGCAGGCGAAGCCGAGGAGCAACCCGTTTTGATGGCGAAGCCCGGCCGTCTAAACAAACCCTGGCCGGTGCCCGTTCAGCTCGCCGCCGACGGGACGCCGCGGGCGGTGGGCCGGCTCGCGGTGGAGTCGGTGCGCGAGGAGTGGCTGGTCGAGGACGGCTGGTGGACGCGCAAGCCGCTGCGACGCCGCTACTACGAACTGGTGCTCGAGGACGGCAGCGACGTCGTCGTCTTCTGCGAGCCCGCTTCATCAGGCGGGTCGCGCTTACGCGCGCCCTCGCATAACTGGTACCGCCAGCGCGACTGATGTACGCGGAGCTCCACTGCCACTCCGCCTACACCTTCCTCGACGGCGCCTCGGAGCCGGCCGAGCTGGCGGCGGCCGCCGCCGCCCTGGGCCACGAGGCGCTGGCGCTGACCGACCACGACAACCTCTGCGGCGCGATGGAGTTCGCCCACGCCTGTCTGGGAGTAGGCGTCCGCCCCATTCACGGCGCGGAGTTGACGGTGACCGCCCCTCCGGCGGGTGGCGGCAAGCAACCGACCTCGCGCTCTTGCGCGAGGTCGGTAGCGGAGCCGACAGGACCCGCCGGCCGAGCCGACACGGTACACCTCACCCTCTTGGTCGAGTCCGCGAAGGGGTGGAGCAACCTCTGCCGGTTGATCACGGAAGCCCATCGCGGGACGCGCCCCAAGTCCGATCGCGAGCCGCTGCCGCCGTCGGTGCCGCTCGAGGAGCTGGAGCGCCGTGCGGAGGGCCTGGTCTGCCTCTCCGGCTGCGCCCGGGAGGGGGCGGTGGCGGCGAGCTGGGAGCGCGGCGACCTCGCCGGCGCCGAGACGCTGGCCCGTCGCCTGCTGGCCGCGTTCGGCCGGGACCGGTTCCGGGTCGAGCTGCAGCGGCCGCTGTTGCGGCGCGACCGCGCCCGCAACCGCTGGCTTGCCTCGCTGGCGGAGAGGCTGGGCGCCGGCTGCGTGGCGACCGGGGACGCGCATGCCCACCATCCCTCCCGCCTCGCGCTCCAGGACGCCTTCGTGGCGGTTCGGCTGGGAGCGACCCTGGACGAGACCGAGAGCAGGCGCCGGGGAAACACCGCCTCCGCCCTGCTCGACCCCGCCGAGGCGGCCCACCGCTTCCGCGACCACCCCGAGGCGCTGGCGGAGGCGGGGCGGCTCGCGGAGCGCCTGCGCTTCGACCTCACCCGCCAGCTCGGCTACAGCTACCCGGGCGCCGACCACGGACCCGTGAACGATCGCCGCCTCGCCGAGCTCTGCCGGGCGCGGCTCGAGGAGCGCTATCCGGATCCTCGCGGCGGGCCGAACGGCGGCTCGCACAGCCACCGCAGGGAGGCGGAGCGGCGGCTCGATCAGGAGCTGGAGCTGATCCGGCGGCTGGGGCTCTCCGGCTTCTTCCTGCTCCACCACGACATGCTGGAGTTGGCCCGGGAGGTCGCCGCGGAGGTGCGGGGCCCCGACTCGGCTCGCAGGCTGCTCCCGCCCGGGCGCGGCCGCGGCTCCAGCGTCAGCTCGCTGGTCTGCTACCTGACCGGCCTCTCTCACATCGACCCGGTCGAGAACGACCTCTTCCTGGGCCGGTTCCTGAACGAGGAGCTGACCGAGGCGCCGGACATCGACCTCGACTTTCCCCGCGACATCCGGGAGAAGCTGATCCCGCGGGTGCACGAGCGCTACGGGCAGGAGCGCTCGGCGCTGGTCGCCTCCTTCGCCACCTATCGCGCCCGCGGGGCGATCCGCGACCTGGGCAAGGCACTGGGGCTGCCGCCGGGAGAGGTGGAGCGCCTCGCCCGCGCGGTCGACGTCTACGAGGCGAGCCGCGACGCGATGGCGCGGATGGAGGAGACTCTGGGGCGGCTGCGGGCACGCTCGCCCCGCTGGCGGGCGCTGGCCGAGCTGCTGCCGGAGATCGCGGGCCTCCCCCGCCACATCTCCCAGCACCCCGGCGGCATGGTGATCTCGACCAGCCCGCTGACCGAGCTCTGCCCGGTGCAGCCCGCCGCGATGGAGGGACGGCAGATCGTGCAGTGGGACAAGGACTCCTGCGCGGACGCCGGTTTTCTCAAGATCGACCTGCTCGGGCTGGGGATGCTCTCCGCCGTCGAGCGTTGCGTCGACGAGATCGCGCGCAGCCGGGAGGAGCGGATCGACCTCTCCCGGGTGCCGCTCGACGACGAGGAGGTCTGGAGCGCGATCCAGCGGGCTGAGACCACCGGCGTCTTCCAGATCGAGAGCCGGGCGCAGATGCAGATGCTTCCGAGGCCGTTGCCGGAGAACCTCGACGACCTCACCGTGCAGGTGGCGCTGGTGCGGCCCGGGCCGATCCAGGGGGGCGCGGTCCATCCCTACATCGAGCGGCGCAAACGGCTGCGCAAGGACCCCTCCTACCAGGTGCCCTATGAGCATCCCTCGCTGGCGCCGGCGCTGAAGGACACCCTGGGGGCGATCGTCTTCCAGGATCAGGTGCTCGAGGTGGCTATGGCGCTGGCCGGCTTCTCGGTGGGCGAGGCCGAGGGGCTGCGCCGGGCGATGAGCCGCAAGCGCTCCGAGGCCGCACTCCGCCGCTACCGGGAGAGGTTCATCGAGGGAGCGGTCGGGAGGGGAGTCTCCCGCGAGGTGGCCGAACGGGTCTACGGGCAGATCGAGGGGTTCTCGGGCTTCGGCTTCCCCAAGTCGCACTCCGCCGCCTTCGGGCTGCTCGCCTACCAGTCCACCTGGCTGCGGGTGCACTACGGCCCCGAGCTGCTCTGCGCGCTGCTGAACGAGCAGCCGATGGGCTTCTACCCGCCGGACGCGCTCGTGCACGAGGCGCAGCGGCGCGGGGTCGAGGTGCTGGCGCCGGACGTGAACGCGAGCGAGCTGGACTGCCGGGTGGAGACGGTCGGCGCGGCGCCGGGAACCGGTGGCCGGCCCCCGGTCCGGATCGGCCTCGGCTACGTCGCCGAGGTTGCGGAGGCGGACGTCGAGGCGGTGATCTCCGAGCGCGCCCGCGGCGGTCCCTACCGCGGAATCGCCGACCTGGCGGGCCGATCCGGCGCGGGTCGCGGCGCCCTGGTCAGGCTCGCCTGGGCGGGAGCCTGCGACGCACTGGTGGACTTCGCCCATCCGGGAGTGACCCCGATCGACCCCGAGGAGGAACGCCGCAGGCCGGCGCTGTGGGAGGCGGGCGCCGCCTCGGGAGCGCTTCGAACGGCTGACGGCGCGCAGCTCGCCCTGCCCCTGGATGGATCCCCCGTCCCGGCCCTGCCGCCACTCGGCCCCTGGGAGACGGTGGTGGCCGACTACCGGACCACGGGAATGACCCTCGGAGCCCACCCGATGGCTTTGATGCGCGAGCGGCTGGGACCGGAGGTGGCCGCCAGCGCCGATCTCGAGGAGCGGGGCCACGGCACTCTGGTCGAGGTGGCCGGGATGGTCGTCGCCCGACAGCGGCCGGCGACCGCCAATGGCGTCGTCTTCATGCTGCTCGAGGACGAGTCCGGGACGATCAACCTGATCCTCCCGCCTCCCGTGGTCGAGCGCTGCCGGCTCGCGGTGCGCACCTCGGGATTCGTCCTCGCCCGGGGCCGCCTCGAGCACCGGGAGGGAACGACGAACGTCGTCGTCGCCGGAATCGAGCGGCTCGAGCCCCCGAAGCCGCCGGTTCGCAGGCCGCGGGACCTCGCCCCGCCCGTCGAGCGGGAGACGGGGCGCGTCACGGACCCCCCCGGTCCCTCGAAACGGGCCTTCGAGGGGGTTCGCGAGGCGGCGATGGCGGAGCTGGCGGCCGCCCTGCCCGCGCCGCACAGTTTCGGGC
>JBOGZI010000221.1:0-2812 GCA_050697275.1 Solirubrobacterales bacterium
CCTTTAGGTTGCCGCGGCCGGCCCACCGGCCGCAACCCACGGCGCGGCGCCTCCAAGAATCCTGGATGCGTAGTCGTCGAAGGCGCCCTGCTCGATCGCCTCGCGGGCGCCGGAGACGAGGCGCTCCGTGTAGGTGAGGTTGTGGAGGGCGAGCAGGCGGGCGCCGGTCAGCTCCTTGGCGCGAGCGAGGTAGTGGAGGTAGGCACGGCTGTATCCCGCGCACGCCTCGCACGGACAGCCCGCGGCGATCGGGGCGTCGTCCTCGGCGAAGCGGGCCTTGACCAGGTCGAGTCGGAAGCGCCCCTCCGGCTCCGGCGCCAGCGCCACCCCGTGGCGAGCCAGCCGGGTCGGTACGGCGCAGTCGAAGAGGTCGATGCCGAGGCGGATCCCCGCCAGCAGGTCGTCCACCTCCCCGATCCCGAGCAGGTGCCTGGGAGCGTCCTCGGGCAGCAGCGGGGCGGTCAGCCCGAGCACGCCGCGCATCTCCTCCTTGTCCCGCCCCAGCGTGCCGCCGATCGCGACGCCATCCACGGCGGCGCCCGAGACCCGCTCGGCCGACTGCCGCCGCAGGTCCTCGTAGACGCCGCCCTGGACGATCCCGAAGAGTGCCTGGCGCTCGGGGCCCTGCTCCGAGTGCCACTCGAGGCAGCGGTCCAGCCAGCGGTGGGTGCGCTCGGTGGAGCGGGCCGTGTAGTCGCGGTCGGCGTTGAACGGGGTGCACTCGTCGAAGGCGAGGGCGATGTCCGAGCCGAGCGCCGCCTGGATGCGCATCGACTCCTCCGGGCCGAGGAAGCGGTCGGAGCCGTCGAGCAGGGACTGGAAGCGGACGCCCTGCTCGGAGATGTCCACCTTCGCCTCGCCGGCGGCGTTCCCGCGCCGGCCCTTGATCTCGTCGGCGACGCCCCCGTGGGCGAGCGAGAAGACCTGGAAGCCGCCGGAGTCGGAGATGATCGGCCGCTCCCAGCCCATGAAGCGGTGGAGCCCGCCGCGGGCCGCGATCAGCTCCTCGCCTGGCGAGAGGTGGAGGTGGAAGGTGTTGCCGAGCACCAGCTCGTAGCCGAGCCCGGCGACCTCGCCGCTGGAGAGGCCGCGCACCGTCGCCTTGGTGGCGAGCGGAATGAAGGCGGGCGTCCGCACCTCGCCGTGCGAGACGCGAACCAGGCCCGTGCGGGCGCTGCCGTCACGGACCTGGATCTCGAAGCTCAGCCTGTCGGGATCCGAGCGGATCCCGCAAGCGTATTCGGGCTACTTCTCTGTGCCGGGCCCGTTCGAGGCGAGCAGCGAGCGGCCCGTCATCGCCCCCGGCTCGGGGATCGCGAGCAGGTCGAGCGCGGTGGGCGCGACGTCGGCGAGGATGCCGCCGTCGCGCAGCTCGATGCCCGCGACGGTGACGATCAGCGGCACCGGGTTGGTCGAGTGGGCGGTGTTGGGCGAGCCGTCCGGCTCCAGCATCTGCTCGCAGTTGCCGTGGTCGGCGGTGATCAGGCAGGCGCCCCCCTTCTCGTGGACCGCCGTCACCACCTCGCCGAGCCGGCCGTCCACCTCCTCGACCGCGGCGACCGCGGCGGGAATCACGCCGGTGTGGCCGACCATGTCGGGGTTGGCGAAGTTGATGATCCCGAAGCCGTAGCCGTCGTCCCGCCAGTGCTGGGCGAAGGCGGCCGCCGCGGCCGCGGCGCTCATCTCGGGCTTGTGGTCGTAGGTGGGGACGTCGCGGGGCGAGTCGACCAGGTGGCGCTCCCCCCCCTCCCACTCCTCCTCGCGCCCGCCGTTGAAGAAGTAGGTGACGTGCGCGTACTTCTCGGTCTCGGCGACGTGGAGCTGGCGCTCGCCCCGCTCGGCGATCACCGAGGCGAGGGTGGTCTCGGGCTCGTGGGGAGGGAAGGCGACCGGGTATGGCCAGCCGTGGTGGTACTCGGTCATCGTGGTCACCTCGAGCACGGGGCCGCCGCCCCGGTCGAACTCGTCGAAGTCCGGCTCGCCGAGCGCGCGGGTCAGCTGCCGGGCCCGGTCGGGCCGGAAGTTGATGAAGATCACCGGCTCGTCTGGGGCGGCGCCGTCATAGTCGCCGATCACCAGCGGCTCGATGAACTCGTCGGTGACCCCCTTCTCGTAGGAGGCGCGGATCGCGGGCACCGCCGCCTCCTCGCGCGGGGCGCGCGCGTGGACGATCGCGTCGTAGGCCCGCTTGGTCCGGTCCCAGCGGCGGTCGCGGTCCATCCACCAGTAGCGGCCGCCGACGGTCCCGATCCGTCCCGCCTGCCGCAGCCACCGCTCCACCTCCGCCACGTACCCCGCCCCGGAGGTCGGGGCCGTGTCGCGGCCGTCGGTGAGCGCGTGCAGGACCAGGTCCACCACCCCCTCGTCGGCGGCCAGCTCGATCACCGCCTCGATGTGCGACCAGCCCGAGTGGACGCCGCCGTCCGAGATCAGCCCGATCGCGTGCAGGCGGCCCCGCCGCGACTCGCGGGCCGCGCCGCAGGCCGCCCGCAGGGCGGGGTTCTCGAAGAAGGAGCCGTCGGCGATCGCGTCGTCGATCCGGGCGAGGTCCTGCTTGACGATCGCCCCCGCGCCGAGGTTGAGGTGGCCGACCTCCGAGTTGCCCATCTGGCCGGGCGGCAGGCCGACGTCGCGGCCCGAGGTGGAGAGCGTGGTCCGGGGGGAGGAGCTCCAGAGCTGGTCGAGGACGGGCGTGTTCGCCTGGGCGACCGCGTTGCCCGGGCCGTCCGGGGCGAGCCCCCAGCCGTCGAGCACGACCAGCGCGACCGCGGGTACCGGGACGCTGCTCGGCCCGGGGGGCAGCGGGCTCATC
>JBOGZI010000222.1:0-3402 GCA_050697275.1 Solirubrobacterales bacterium
AGCACCCGGCGGGCGCCGGCGGCGACTGCGGCGGCGATCAGCTCCCCCGTGCCGCGGCTGCTGGCCGCCTCGGGGTCGCGCTTGCCCTCCGCGACGCGCCCCAGCCCGGACGCCTCGGCGACCTCGACCGCGGCCGTCGGGCCGCTTCCACCCGGTGTCCGCTCGAGGATCGCGAAGCGCGCCTCGATCTCGCGGTCGAGCGGATCGTGAGCATGGGCCGTCCGCAGCTCCCCGCCGAGTGCGGCGAGCAGGGCGGCGACGGTGCCCTCGCCGCCGTCGCTGGCGGGGCAGAGGTCGGCCTCGGCCCCGGCCTCCCGCAGGCCGCGTCCGATCGCCTCCGCCACCCGCTCGGCGCCGAGGCTCCCCTTGAAGGAGTCGGGCGCGACGAGGAACCGATCGCGGCCGCTAGCCGGCGTAGAGCTCCTCGATCTCCTTCTGGTGCTTGTCGGCGACCACGTTGCGCTTCACCTTCATGGTCGGCGTCAGCTCGCCGGTCTCCTGCGAGAGGTCCTGGGGCAGGATCTCGAACCTCTTCACCTGCTCGACCCGGGCGAACTTCTCGTTCACCTTGTCGAGGTGCTCCTGGATCAGCTCCCGCATGCCCTCGTGGGAGGCGAGGGCGACCGGGTCGGCCGGCCAGCCCTTCTCCTCGGCGAGCTTGGCCACCTCCTCGGGATCGAGGGTGACGAGCGCCACCAGGTAGGGACGCCGGTCGCCGATCACCACGCACTGGGAGACCCACTGGCTCTGCTTGATCTCGGCCTCGAGGTTGGCCGGGGTGATGTTCTTGCCGCCGGCGGTGATGATGATGTCCTTCTTGCGGCCGGTGATCGAGAGGTACCCGTCCTCGTCGACCTCGCCGATGTCCCCGGTGTGCAGCCAGCCGTCCTTCAGGGTCTCCTTGGTCGCCTCCTCGTTCTTGTAATAGCCCTGGAAGATATTCGGCCCCTTGACGAGGATCTCGCCGTCGTCGGCGATCTTGATCGCGCAGCCATCGAAGGCCTTGCCCACCTTGCCGAACTTGAAGGCGTCCGGGCGCGCGATGGTCGCCGCCGTGGAGGTCTCGGTCATCCCCCAGCCCTCGAGGATGAGCACCCCGGCGGCGTCGAAGAAGCGCAGGATCTCCGGGTTGATCGGCGCCGCGCCGGTGACACAGTTCTTGATCCGGCCGCCGAACAGGGCGCGGATCTTGGAGAGGACCTGCTTGTCGGCGAACTCGTACTGCTTGCGCAAAAGAAAGCCGATCCGCTTGCCGGTCCGCTCGCGCTCGCGCACCTTGCGCCCCACCCGGATCGCCCAGTCGAAGACCAGCTTCTTCAGACCGCCCGCCTTCTCGACGTCGGCGGTGGACGCCGTGTAGATCTTCTCGAAGATCCGAGGCACCGACGGGAAGTAGTCGGGCTTCACCTCGGCGAGGTTGGGGATGACCTTCAGCGGGTCGCGCTCCCAGTAGGCGATGTTGCCGCCCAAATCGAAGCTGAGGAGCTGGATCAGCAAGGCGAACGAATGCGCCAGGGGCAGGAAGAGGTAGGTGGTGGTGTCCTTCTCCAGCACCCCCTGCTCGAGCGCCATCGAGACCATCGAGCGGTAGTTGCCGTGTGAGATCACGCAGCCCTTCGGGGGGCCGGTGGTGCCCGAGGTGTAGATGAAGGTGCAGATGTCGTCGGGGCCGACCGACTCCCAGCGCCGCTGCCACTCGCTCTCAGGGCGCTCGGAACCGCTCTGCAGCAGCTCGTCCATCGAGATCGCCCCGCCGGTGCCCTCGATGCGGATCACGTGCTCCAGCTTGGGGCAGCGGTCCTTGACCTCCTGGACCTTGGCAAGCTGCTCGTTGTCCTCGACGATGACCGCGACCGAATCGGAGTTCTCGAGCACGTACTGGCACTCATCGGGGGAGTTGGTCTGGTAGATCGGGACCACGGTCGCCCCGGCGCTCAGCGCCGCGAAGTCGAAGTAGGTCCACTCGGGACGGGTGTTGGCCAGGATCGCGACCTTGTCGCCCTTCTCGATCCCGAGGGCCATCAGCCCGAGGGAGAGCTTGCGCACTATCTCGCCGACCTCGCGGTAGGTCTTCGACACCCACTCCCCGGAGTCGTCCTTGTAAGTGACGGCCCTGAGCGCGGCGTGGCGCTGGGCGGCCAGCGGGAGCAGGTCCGCGCAGGTCTTGCTCTTGGTGCTGCCCTCGGCGGCCGCTCCCGCGGCCGGTGCGGTCGCTGTCTCCATCTCTCCTCCTGGCTCGGTGCCTTGGAGACGGAGTGTATTAGGCGACTGGCCGCCTGGCCAGCCCCGGGGTTTCTAGGCGGTGGCCTGCTTGTCGCCGGCCTGCATCGCGCGCAGGGAGGACTCGAACAGGGTCTTGTCGATCCGTCCCTTCAACACCGGCACGTTCATCTCGATGCACTTCGAGAGGACCTCGCGACGCTTCATGTTCAACTCGTCGGCGAGCTCGGTGGGCGTCAGGTGGACGGGCATGGACCTCTCCTCTCGTCTGACTTGTGCCGGGAGGCCATGTATATCGCCTCCGGGTGACGTGTCAACCATTTTCCCGCAGTTTGCGGGGTTGATCACACCGGATTCGGCACGTCGACGAACTCGTGCTCGAGCCCAAAGCGCTCCCCGACCAGCTCGCCGAGCGCGCGGATTCCGAGCGTCTCGGTTGCGTAGTGCCCCCCGGCGAGGAAGTGGACGCCGTACTCGCGCGACTCTCCCATCACGGGCTCGCTCGGCTCCCCGGTGACCAGGGCGTCCAGCCCGAGGCGCCCGGCCTCGTGGATCGCGAACCCGCCGCCCCCGGTGACGATCCCGACGCTCCTGATCTCCTCGGGCCCGGAGTCGAAGACGAGCGGCTCCCGTCCGGCCGCCTCGCGGAGGCGGCGCGCGAGCTCGGACACCGAGATCGGATCCGGCGCCACGCCGATCGCCCCGATCGCGGCGCCCTTCGCCTCGCCGAAGGGGCGGGAGTCCGGCTCGAGCCCCAGCCTCTGACGAAGGAGGGCGTTGTTGCCGATCTCCCCGTGGGCGTCGAGCGGCAGGTGGTAGGCGGCGAGGGAGACGTCCGCGCAGAGCAGGGCGCGGAGCCGCGCCGCCATCGGCCCGGACAGCGGGCTCACCTCCGAGCCCCAGAGCAGCCCGTGGTGGGCCAGGGCGAGCTGCGCCCCGGAGGCGACCGCCGCCTCCAAAAACTCCAGGTTCGCGCTCACCCCGCTGGCCACCTTCGTCACCTCGGCCGCGCCGGGGACCTGCAGCCCGTTGGGCCCATAGTCATCGAAAGAGGGGATCGCCAGGAGCTGGTCGCAGAAGGCGATGATCTCGTCGCGGGCCGCCATGACTGAACGGGTTGCTCCTCTCTCATCAAACGGGTGGCTCCTTGCGGAGCCCCCTCGCATCTACGGAGCACCCTCG
>JBOGZI010000223.1:0-14822 GCA_050697275.1 Solirubrobacterales bacterium
GGCGTAGAGGATCGGCCAAAGGAAGAGCAACTCGTTTCCAACCGGGCCACCCGAGTCATCGCCGGAGAAGTAGATCCCGAGGCTGACCAGCGTGATGCCGAAGGCGCTGACCACGTGATAAGCGACCGCGGGGAGGCGCCTGCGAGCCGACCAGACGATCGCCGCGCCCAGGAAGCCGAGGAGGGAGATGACGACGTAGGCGGTGTCGTTGATCCGCCCGGAATGCGGGATCACGGTCAGGCCCAGGCCGATCACCCCACCCGCGGCGAGCAGCAGCGCCGCCGCGCGGGCCATCGACATCCGCTCCTGAGATACGTCCGGGCCGGGCATCACCTAACTGAATCGGCCCCGGTGACGGTCGCCTTTAGAAGCTGGGGGCCTCCGCGGGGTCGCCCTGCTCGCCCTCGTCCTCCCAGTCGGCGGGCTTGCCCAGGCTCGCCCCCTTCACCACCTTCAACCCGAGCAGGGCGCACTTCATCCGGGTGGCGGAGATGTCGATCCCGAGCAGGTCGAGCACGAAGTCCTTGGGCAGCGCCAGGAGCTCCTCGCGCGTCTTCCCCTGCAGCTCGTCTGTGAGCAGCGACGTCGCGGCGGTCGAGATCGCGCAGCCCTGGCCCTCGAACGAGACCTCCGAGACGCGGCCCTGATCGTCGAGCTTCAGGAAGACGTGCTGCTCGTCGCCGCAGAACGGGTTGGAGTCCTCGAACTCGAGGTCGAAGTCCTCGGGGCGCCCGAAGTTGCGCGGGCGCTTGTAGTGCTCCAGGATCTGATCCCGGTAGAGCTCGTCCACGATCAGTCGGATGTTGCCGGAGGGGGCACTAAAGATCGAAGACGCGGCGCACGTCGAGCATCCCCTCGGCGAGCCGGTCGATCTCCTCGCGGGTGTTGTAGACCGCGAGGCTCGCGCGGGTCGTCGCGGGGACGCCGAGACGCTCCATCAGCACCTGGGCGCAGTGGTGGCCCGCCCGCACCGCGATCCCGTGCCGGTCGAGGATCTCCGAGATGTCATGGGCGTGGACGCCGTCGAGCGCGAAGGAGAGGATCCCTCCGCGGTCCTCGCCGGCGGGCGGCCCGAAGAGCCTCAGTCCGGGCACCTCGGCGAGGCGCTCCAGGGCGTAGGCGGTCAGCTCCACCTCCGCGGCGTGGATCGCCTCGAGCCCGAGGCCCTGCAGCCAGCCCACGGCCGCGCCGTAGCCGACCGCCTCGCCGATCGGCGGGGTGCCGCCCTCGAACTTGGCGGGCAGGTCCGCCCAGGTGATCCGGTCGCGGCCGACCTTCTTGATCATCGAGCCGCCCCCGATGAACGGCGGCATCGCCTCGAGCAGCTCGCGTCGCCCGAACAGCGCCCCGATACCGGTTGGCCCGTACATCTTGTGCGAGGTGAGTGCGTAGAAGTCGGCGCCGAGATCCTCCATCTCGAGCTCCAGCTTGTGCCCCGCCTGGGCGCCGTCGACCACGAGCAGCGCCCCGGCGTCGTGCGCCATTCGAGCGATCTCGGCCAGCGGGTTGATCGTGCCGAGCACGTTGGAGACGTGGGCGACGCAGACGAGCTTCGGACCGCGCTCGAGCAGCTTCGCGAGGGCATCGAGGTCGAGCCTGCCCTCGTCGGTGATCGGGGCCCAGTCGAGCTCGGCCCCCTTCTCCCGGGTGAGCTGGTACCAGGGGACGATGTTCGAGTGATGCTCCATCTCGGTGACCACGACCCGATCGCCCTCGCGGACGTTCGCCCGGCCCCAGGAATAGGCGACCAGGTTGAGCGCCTCGGTCGCATTGCGGACGAAGATCACCTCGCGGCGATCGGCCCCGATGTGAGAGGCCAGGGTCTGCCGCGCCCCCTCGTACAGCGCCGTCGCATTCTCGGAGAGGGTGTGGACGCCGCGGTGGACGTTGGCGTTCTGCTCCCGCCAGTAGCGATCGAGGGCCTCGATCACGGCAAGGGGCTTCTGGGAGGTCGCGCCGTTGTCCAGGTAGGCGAGCGGCTCGCCGTGGACCCTCTGGCTGAGGATCGGGAACTCGGCCCGGATCTCCTCGAGCGAGCGGGGCAGGACTGGGGCTGTCGCCGCGGTGGCCATCGTCAGGCTGGCGCCGCCTCGACCTCCTCCTTGATCCAGCCGTAGCCCTTCTCCTCGAGCTGCTCGACCAGCTCCGGGCCCCCCTCCTTGACGATCCGCCCGTCGTAGATGACGTGCACGACGTCGGGCTTGACCAGGTGGAGGATCCGCTGGTAGTGGGTGATGATCAGGACGCCCATCTCGGGGCCGGCGAACTTGTTGACGCCCTCGGCGACGACCCGCAGCGCGTCGATGTCGAGCCCGGAGTCGGTCTCGTCGAGAACGGCCAGCTCGGGGCGAAGCATCGCCAGCTGGAGGATCTCCATGCGCTTCTTCTCGCCCCCGGAGAACCCCTCGTTCAGGTAGCGCGAGGAGAACTCCTTGGGGATGTTGGTCAGCGCCATCGCCTCCTCGGCCTGCTGGCGGAACTCCTTCAGCTTCACCGGGTCCTCGCCCCTCGCCTCGCGGTGGGCGTTGACCGCCATCCGCAGGTACTTGGCGACGGTGACGCCGGGGATCGCGACCGGGTACTGGAACGCCATGAAGAGGCCCATCCGCGAGCGTTCGTCGGGATCGGCCTCGGTGATGTCCTCGCCCTTGAAGGTGATCGTGCCCTCGGTCACCTCGAACCCGGGGTGACCCATGATCGCGTTGGCGAGCGTCGACTTGCCCGAGCCGTTCGGGCCCATCAGGGCGTGGATGCTTCCCTTCTCGACCTCGAGGTCGAGGCCCTTGAGGATCTCCTTGTCCTCAGCGCTCACGTGCAGGTTGCGGATCTCGAGTTCAGCCAATTCGGCTCCTTGCTGATTGAGTTTGCGGTTCCGCGCTAGATGGCGACGGCGGATTTCGACGAGCTGCTCGAGTTGGCCGCCTTGCCACCGGCGAACTCGACCAGGTCGGCGAGGGTCGTGCCCGAAAGCGCCTTGGTGACCCCGCCCTGGACCCGGGTCCAGAGGAACTTGGTGGCGCAGGCCTCGTCCCCGTCCGCTTCGTGGGAACAGGAGACCTTGCCCTCCGGGTCGGTGTGGAAGCACTCCATCGGGGCGATCTGGCCCTCCAGCGCCTGCACCACCTCGAGCATCTCGATCTCCTCCGCGGGCCGGCCGAGGCGGTAGCCGCCGTGCGCCCCCCGCTGACTCTCCACCAGGCCGGCCTTGCGCAGCTTGGCGACGAGGTGCTCGAGGTAGGAGAGGGGAAGGTGCTCCGCCTCGGCGACGGCGCTGAGGGCGATCGGAGCGCCGGCGTCCTGCCGGCCCAGCTCCACCATGAGGCGGACTCCATACTCGGCTCGGGTCGAAAACAGCATCGCCCGAAATCCTAGCTCAAAGGTCGGTTATGTCGCGACCTCTCGCGCCCGCGCGACCGTCGCCCGCAGCGCGTCCCGGAACTGGGCATAGGGCCGGGTTCCGGCGGCCTGGGCGTGACGATGCTCGATCTCGGCCACGATCTCGTCGCCGCGCCGCAGTTGCGCCAGGCCGTGCTTGGTGGGGACGACCAGCTTGGCGCGGCGATCGGCCGGGTCCGGCCGCCGCTCGACGTAGCCGAGCTGCTCGAGCTCGTCCACCAGCCTCCCGACGGTCTGCTTGTGCAGGCCCGACAACCGCGCCAGCTCGGTGGCGCGGACGCCGTCCTCGTCGAGGTAGGCGATGACCGCCGCATGGCGGGGACGGAGGTCGTCGTAGCCCTCCTCGCGAAGGCGGGCGAACAGCTCGCCCTGGATCGCGAGCTGCAGCTGACTGGCCAGAACCGCGAGGTCCGGGCTCCACTCCTGTCTCTCTCGTCGCCGCCGGGTGGTGGTCACAACCGTGATCGTACCGGCTCGTGACTGTCACGATTCGGACCCAGGGCTTTAGAGCCGGTTGAGGCGGCTTTCTATACTCCTCCCAACCCCCAAAGGAGAATCGAAGCGATGAGCACTACCCGACGTTCCAACTTCTCAGCCGCGATCAGGACCACGCTGCTGCTCGCGACCCTGACCGGCCTCTTCGTCGTCATCGGTGCGCTGATCGGCGGACCGGAGATGGCGCTGCTGTTCCTCCTCTTCGGCGCCCTGTTCAACTTCTTCGCCTACTGGTTCAGCGACAAGATCGCGCTGAAGATGTCCCGGGCCCAGCCGGTTTCCGAGCAGGAGGCCCCGCGGCTCTACCAGATGATGCGGGAGCTGACCACGCGGGCCGGGCTGCCGATGCCGAAGCTCTACGTGATCCCCCAGGAGCAGCCCAACGCCTTCGCCACCGGCCGCAGCCCGAACCGCTCCGCGGTGGCGGTGACGCAGGGGATCCTGAAGCTGCTCTCCGAGGACGAGCTGCGCGGCGTACTCGCCCATGAGCTCGGCCACGTCCGCAACCGCGACATCCTGATCCAGTCGGTGGTGGCGACGATCGCCGGCGCGATCACCTATCTCGCCTACATGCTGATGTGGTTCGGCGGCGACAACGACTCGCCGCTCGGGCTGGTCGCGTCGCTGGCGCTGGTGCTGCTCGCGCCGATCGCCGCCGCGATCATCCAGATGGCGATCTCCCGTCAGCGCGAGTTCTCGGCCGATGCCACCGGCGCGGAGATCTCCGGCAATCCCGAGTCCCTGGCGAGCGCACTGCTGCGGCTCGAGCAGGGCGCCGAGGCGGTCCCGATGCAGGTGAACCAGGCGACCGAGCCGCTCTACATCGTGAAGCCGTTCAGCGGCCGCGGCATCGCCAGCCTCTTCTCGACCCACCCCCCGATCGAGGAGCGGGTCCGCCGCCTGCGCCAGATGCGTCCCACCATCGCGTAGGGACGACCGATTGCGGAGCTCCGAGCGGCCCGGGCGACCGGGCCGCTCGCCTGTTTCGGCCAGCTACACTTCCTTAAGTGTTGAAATCCGATCAGGATTCGGGAATTATGGAAGCGATGGTCGAGATGCCCCGCAAGAACGTGCCGCCGCCCCTCGAGCTGGTCAAGGGGCGGATCGAGGAGCTGCTGCCGCCCGACGCCAAGCGCGAAATCGACGCGGGCGAGGTGCTCGTGGTCGACGTGCGCGACTCCGACCGCTACGAGAAGGGCCACGTCGCCGGGGCGGTCAACATCTCCTCCGGGGAGAGCGCCCGCGGCGCGCACGATCCCTCCTTCGTCGAGGCGATCGAGGGCGCGGGCGGCTCGCGCCAGGGCCGTCTGATCGTCTTCTGCGGCGAGGGCAACCGCTCGGCGCGCACCGCCGACGCCCTCCGCAACGAGCACGGCTTCGAGAGCGCCGCCTCCGTGATCGGCGGGTTGAAGCTGTGGAACGAGCTCGGGCTCCCGGTCGAGGGCGAGATCCTGGTCGGGGCCGACGACGCCGAGCTGGGGGAGGGGATGGAGGGAGACGCGACCTGATGGCGACTACCGAGACGCTCGAACAGATCAAGGAGCGCATCAAGCAGGTGACGCCCGAGGAGACGCGGGCGGCGCTCGACTCGGGCGACGCTGTCGTGATCGACACGCGGGACGCGGTCAACCGCGAGGACGCGCGGATCGAAGGCGACCACTACGCACCGGCGGGTCAGGGCGGCAGCGAGGCGCACACCGAGGAGTTCGCGCGGCGGGTGGAGGAGGCCGCCGGAGGCCGCGACAAGCCGGTGATCCTCTACTGCGGCGCCGGCAACCGCTCGGCGATCGCCGCCGACCTGCTCGAGAAGGAGCACGGCTTCAAGGACGTGGCGTCGATGTCGGGCGGACTGACGCTCTGGGAGATCCAGGGCCGGCCGGTGGTGACGCCGGAGGGGATGTCGGCCGAGCAGCGCAACCGCTACTCGCGCCACACCCTCCTGCCGGAGTTCGGGGTGGAGGGTCAGCTGAAGCTGCTCAACTCCAAGGTGTTGCTGATCGGCGCGGGCGGGCTCGGCTCGCCCGCGGCGCTCTACCTGGCGGCGGCTGGAGTCGGCACGCTCGGGCTGGTGGATGACGACGAGGTGGACGAGTCGAACCTGCAGCGGCAGGTGATCCACAACTCCAACCGCGTCGGGCAGCCGAAGACCGAGTCCGCGCGGCAGTCGATCGAGGAGCTCAATCCTGACGTCGAGGTCGTCGAGCACCGCACCCGCCTCGACGCCTCGAACGTTCTCGAGATCATCGGCGACTACGACGTGATCGTCGACGGCGCCGACAACTTCCCCACGCGCTACCTGCTCAACGACGCCTCGGTGCGGCTGCGCAAGCCGGTCATCTCCGCCTCGATCCTCGGCTTCGACGGCCAGCTCTCAACCTTCGTCCCCTTCGAGGGGCCCTGCTACCGCTGTCTCTACCCGACCCCGCCCCCGGCCGAGCTGGCGCCGAGCTGCGGCGCCGCGGGCGTGCTCGGCGTGATGGCCGGAGTGATGGGCCTGCTGCAGGCGAACGAGGTGATCAAGCTGGTCGCCGGGATCGGCGAGCCGCTGATCGGCAGGCTGCTCCTCTACGACTCGCTCGGCACCCGCTTCACGGAGCTCAAGGTGCGCCGCGACCCCGAGTGCCCGATCTGCGGCGAGAACGCGCCGGAGATCCCCGAGTCGGAGATGGGGAAGTTCCCCGACTACGAGGCGTTCTGCGCCCGTTAGCGGTCACCAGCCCGCCCTACTTCGGAGCGGCTGCTTGCAGCCGCGACTGGTGTATGCGGGCGCTCGTGGCCGCGACTAATGGCGAAGCCGACTAATCGCTAGGTTCTTTACGCGCGATGCCGACGATCAAGGTGCCACCGGTGCTGCGCCCGCAGACCGACGGCGAGGCGGAGGTCTCGGTGAACGGCGAGACCGTTGGTGACGCGCTTCGGGCCCTGGCGGAGAAGCACCCCGGTACGAAGGACCAGCTCTTCTCCCCGAACGGGGATCTGAACCGCTACGTCAACGTCTACCTCAACGACGAGGATGTGCGCGTCCTGGAGGGGCTGGACACCTCGGCGGGCGAGTCGGACACGGTCGTCATCCTCCCCGCCATGGCGGGAGGCCGTGGCCCGCGCCAGATGTGCCCAACGTCCGTCTAACCCTCCAGCGGCTGGCTACGTGGCACGTTGACGCTGTCCGCGTGCGCCGCTAGGCTGCGCTCGCGCTCTGCTGAAGGGCGTGACGAAACGAACGGGTATGGGCGAGGAGGCGGGTCCCACTCTGGGGCGGATACTGATCACCGGCGGCGCGGGCTTCATCGGGTCACACCTTGCCGAGCTGCTGATCGGCAAGGGGGGTGAGGTGGTCGTCCTGGACGACCTCAGCACCGGCAGGGAGGAGAACCTGAGCGCCGCGCTCGAGACCGGCAGGCTCGAGCTCGTGATCGGCTCGACCGATGATCTCGGTCTGGTCGACCGCTGCATGGCCGGGGCCGACCTCTGCGTGCACCTGGGCTCGGCGGTGGGCGTGAAGCTGGTCATGGAGCAGCCGCTGAAGACGCTGCTCAGCAACGTCCGAGGTGCCGACGCTGTGCTCGCCTCCGCCGCCCGGCACCGGCGCCGGGTGATGATCGCCTCGTCCTCGGAGGTGTACGGCAAGGACAGCCGCGGTCCGCTGCGCGAGGACTCGGACCGCAACCTCGGCCCGATCTCGGTGACTCGCTGGGGCTACGCGAACGCGAAGGCGTTCGCCGAGTTCGCCGCCAACGCCTACGCCGCGGAGGGCGCGGCGGACACCGTCGTCTTCCGCCTCTTTAACACCACTGGGCCGCGTCAGCTCGGCGCCTACGGGATGGTGCTGCCCCGCTTCGTCGAGCAGGCGCTGAATTCCAGGCCGCTCACGGTCTATGGCGACGGCGGCCAGCGCCGCTGCTTCCTCCACGTCGCCGACGCCGTCGACGCCATCGCCGCCCTCGCTGGGGAGCCGGCCGCGCGCGGCAACACCTTCAACATCGGCTCCAGCCAGGAGATCTCGATTCGCGAGCTCGCCGCCCTGGTGATCGAGCGGTCCGGCAGCAGCTCCCGGATCGAGTACCAGCCCTTCGAGGAGGCATACGGCGAGGGGTTCGAGGAGCTGGGCCGGCGGATACCGAACACGGCGGCGCTTCAATCGCTCACCTCGTGGAAGCCGCAGCGCTCGCTCGAGGACATCGTTGACGACGCCATCGTCTACGAGCGAAGTCGGACAGCAGGCGTCGCCGTCTAGGGCTCTCGCCAACCCGGAGTCCGCCGTGTTGGCCCTCGCCGGCGCTGGGGCCGGGGCGGGGGCGCTCTTCTCCGGCTACTTCGACCTCTCCGTGTGGGGATGGATCGCGCTGGTCACCCTGGGGGCTCTCTGCGGCCTCGCTCTTGCACGGCCGGCGCGGCCGACCGGACCGGCGCTGGTTGCCGTCTGCGCCCTGGCCGCCCTCGCGATCTGGTCGCTGATCTCGATCGGCTGGGCGGAGTCCGCCGACTCCGCCTTGATCGAGGGCGATCGCTGGATCGCCTACGCGGCGTTCTTCGCCCTGCTGCTCGTCCTGCTTCGGGGGCCGGACCGCGCGCAGCTGCTGGTCTGGTCCTTCGCTGGAGCGGCCCTGCTGGCGACCATCGTGCTGGTGTTCCAACTGCTCGGGTCGGGCTCCGATCGGTTCCTGGGGGACCGGTTGAGCGAGCCGGTCGGCTATGTGAACGGAGAGGCGGCCTACCTGCTCGTCCCGATCTGGCCGCTGCTCACGGCCGCGGAGCGCTCGCGCAGCGCCTGGGTCGCCGGGCTCGCCGCCGCCGCCGCGTCCGTCTGCGCCGGCCTGATCATCCTGACGCAGTCTCGCGGCGCGATCGCGGCCTTCGTGCTCTCCGCTCTGGTGCTGCTCCTCGTCGTCCCGGGGCGAGATCGTCGCGCTCTGCTGCTTGCCGGCCTCGCCGCCGTCACCGCGCTGCTGGCGGCCGGCCCGCTCTCGGACCTCTCACCGGCCGCCTCCATCGAGCCCACCGACGCGGAGGTTCGCGGCGCAGTGGCGGTGCTCCTGCTCGCCTCGGCGGGCTTCGGAGCGCTGTGGAGCCTGCTGGCGCTGGGAATGGAGCGCTGGGGAGATCGCGTCTCCGCCCGCGCCAAGGCCACGGTCGCGACGGCGACGGCGGCCGTCGTCCTGGCGGCGCTCGCGCTCGCTGGCTTTCCGGGGGTCTCCACGCTTCCGGATCGGGTCGGCGATCAGTACTCCTCGTTCACGGAGCTTCAGCCGGTCGAGAGCGAGGACCGGCTGCTCTCGGGAGGGGGGAACCGCTACGACTACTGGCGAGTCGCCTGGGTGCAGTTCAGCGACGATCCGCTCAAGGGGGTCGGCGCCGGTAACTACGACACGACCTACTTCGTGGAGCGGGAGAACGACGAGGCGATTCGGCAGCCTCACAGCATCGAGATGCAGGCGCTCGGCGAGACGGGGCTGCCCGGCTTCATTGCGCTCGCCGCCCTGGTGGCTGCGGCGTTCTGGGCGCTCTTCGTGCGGTCCCGGCCGGGCCGGCCCGAGTACGACCCCGCGATCGCCCTCTCCGCGGGCGGCGCCTTTCTGGTCTGGCTGGGCCAGTCGAGCGTGGACTGGACCCACCTGATCCCCGGCATGGCCGCCGTCGCGCTCTGCGCGCTCGCCGCCCTGCTGCAGCCCTGGCTTCGCCCCGCGAGCGCTGCGCGGGGGTCGAGGTGGGTTTGGCTCGCGGGGAGCGCCGTGGTCCTGGTGGTGGCGTCCGTCCTGATCGCCCGCCCCGTGCTGGCGCTGCATCAGCGGAGCGAGGGCTTCCGGGTCGTCGAGCGGGATCCGCGCGCGGCGCTCGAGCACGCCCAGAAGGCGATCGACCTCAACTCCCAGTCGGTGGAGACCCACTACCTGGCGGCGTCCGCCTACGCTCGCCTCGGATCCTATCCCCAGGCCAAAGGCGCGCTGCTCGATGCCGTCGAGCTCGAGCCGAGCAACCACGTGCCCTGGGTGCTGCTGGGCGATCTCGAATCGAGGCGCGGGGACCGAGAGGCGGCGGTGCGCAGCTACCGGCGCGCCTCGGCTCTCAACCCCAGGGACGAGGCGATCAAGGAGCTCGCCGAGCGGCCGCCCCTGTAGCAAACGCGAGGCCGGCTAGCAGGACGACGCCCGCGACCACGGCCACGACCACGAGCGTTCCGTCGCCGCCGCCATCGTCGAGCTCGGGGAGGCCCGCCGCGGCGGTCCCGTCGGCGGTCCCGGCGGCACTCGGGCTCGGGCCGGCCTCGTCGGCGGCGCCGGGTCGGGAGATCCCCTCGCCGAAGACCGGGGTTGGCTCCCGGGCGGAAGGTGAGGCGTTGAACTCCTCGTTGCCGGCGCCCTGCTGGCGAGCCCGCTCGAACGGCAGCGAGTACTCCTGGCCGGCAGGACTCTCCGGCTCCACCACGACCTGCGCCCCGGCTATCGGGCAGAGTGACAGCACCGTGAGCGCGGCGCAGATCGCCGCCGTGGAGGTTCGAGCCCGCATCTGCCGCATCATCTGGATCGCCGACAATAGCTCCGATCGTGATCGCTGACGCCCTCGGCGCCCAGGCAGCCCACAATCCCGCCTATCGGGTGCGCGTGATGCTTCCGCGGCCCGCCCTGGCCAGGAACGGAATCGAGATCCGCCCGCTGCCCCTGCTCAGCGAGGAGGAGGATCGGATCTTCCGGGGCGCCGGGCTGCCGGGCCGCCTGCGCGTCGCCTCACGGGCGCGACGTCGGCTGCTGGACGAGATCCGTCGGCGCGAGGGGGGCCCCGATATCACCTTGATCCAGCGCCAGGCCGACATGTTCCCTTCACTCCGGGTGGAGAGGGCTGCGATCGACGAGCGCCGCTTCGTGCTCGACGTGGATGACGCGATCTGGAGAGACGCCAGGGGTGCCGGTGGACATCCGCTCGCGGCGCTGAAGGGAAGCGGCCGCAAGCTGCGCTGGATGGTGGCCCGCGCCGACCAGGTGATCGCGGGCAACCGCCTGCTCGCCGAGTGGCTTGGGAAGCACAGCGACCAGGTCGCCGTCGTGCCCTCCCTGATCGATCCCGCCGGCGTCGAGCCTCGCGCCCACGCGGACTCCGAGCGGCTCACCCTCGGCTGGATCGGGTCGCCGCCGACCGCTCCCTATCTCAGGCGGCTGCGCGACGTGATCGCCGCGCTGGGCCGAGACCTCGCGCCGCGGGGGCGCAGCGTCAGGCTGCTCGTGGTCGGAGCCCCGGGCCTCCGGCTCGATGGCGTGGCGCAGGAGAGCTGGCCATGGAGCGAGCGGGCGGAACGGGAGGCGCTGGACCAGATGGACATCGGCCTGATGCCCCTTCCCGATACCCCGTGGACCCGGGGCAAGTGCGCCTACAAGGCTCTGGTCTACATGAACGCCGGGATCCCCCTGGTCGCCGACGACGTCGGGGTCACCGCCGAGGTGGTCGGGCCGTCGGGCGGGCTCGTGGTCCGCGGGGAGGATGCCTGGCGCGAGGCGCTGCTCGAGCTGGCCGGTGATGTAGCGCTGCGCGCGCGGCTCGGCGCCGCCGGCCGCGAGCGGGTGAGCGAGGCCTACTCGGTCGAGCGCTGGGCGCCGGAGCTGGCGAGGCTGCTGCGTGGCGGCTAGCACTACGATCGAGCCAATGGATCCGAACCCGCCCTGGGCACGCTGAGCGGATGCGCGCGCTCGTCACCGGCGGCGCCGGGTTCATCGGCTCGCATCTGGTCGAACGCCTGCTGGAGCGCGGGGACACCGTGCGCGTGCTGGACAACTTCTCCACAGGCAACCGGGGGAACCTCGCGCCCTACGAGGAGCAGGGCGATCTCGAGCTGGTCGAGGGCGACGTGCGCAGCTACGAGCGAGCCCACACCGCCGTCAGGGACTGCGAGGTCGTCTACCACCACGCCGCCCTTCCCTCCGTCCCCCGATCGGTCGGCGATCCGCTCACCAGCAACGACGCGAACGTGGTCGGCACGCTGAACGTGCTGCTCGCCTCGCGCGACAGCGGAGTGCGCCGGGTGGTCTTCGCCTCGTCCTCCTCGATTTACGGCAGGAGCCCCGAGCTGCCGAAGCGTGAGGAGATGGCCGCCGTTCCGATCTCGCCCTACGCGGTCGCGAAGCTCGCCGCCGAGGGCTACTGCCGGGCGTTCAGCACGGTCTACGGGCTGGAGACCGTGAGCCTGCGCTACTTCAACGTGTTCGGCCCGCGGCAGGATCCGGCCTCACAGTACGCAGCCGTGATCCCGGCCTTCATCACCGCGGTCAGGGAGGGCCGGCGGCCGACCGTGTACGGGGACGGCGAGCAGTCCCGCGACTTCACCTACGTGGCCAACACGGTCGAGGCCTGCCTGCTCGCCGCGGAGGCGGAGGGCGTGGTCGGATCCACCTTCAACATCGCCTGCGGCGAGCGAATCACGATCAGCCGGCTGCTCGGGGAGCTCTCCGAGCTGCTCGCGACCGAGATCGAGCCGGAACACGCCGAGCCGAGGCCGGGGGATCTGCCGCACTCGCTCGCGGATATCTCGTTCGCCCGCGAGCGGCTCTCCTACGAGCCCAGCGTCAGCTTCAGCGAGGGGCTGGCCAGGACCGCCGCCGCCCTCGCCGCGATCCCCGGCTGACCCGCACAGGGCGCTCCCCTTCGCGACGCTCGAGCAGCTCACGGTAGAGGGCGTCGATGTCCTCAACGAGGCGCTCCGCGCCGAAGCTGCGGACGGCATGCTCGCGGGCGTGAAGCCCGGCTCGCATCCGTGTCTCGGCGTCCGCAACCATCCGCTCGATTCCCGCGGCCAGCGCCACGGCGTCGCCGCCGGGCACCAGCTCGCCGGTCTGGGGCGTGACCACCTCCGGCACGCCGCCCACGGCGGTGGCCACCGCCGGCCGGGCGGCCGCCGCGGCCTCGATCAACGACACGGGGGTCCCCTCGTTGTCCGAGCTGAGCACGGCGACGTCGGTTGCCGCGGCGATCCGCGCGAGGTCGCGCCGGTACCCGAGGAAGCTGACCGACTGCGTCACCCCGAGTCTGCGGGCGAGGCCCTCGAGCTCGGGGCGAAGCTCCCCGTCCCCGACCACGGCCAGTCGCACGGCGCCGCCTCGATCGAGCACGATCGCGAGGGCCTCCAGCAGCAGGTCGAGCCGCTTGATCGGGACGATCCGCCCCACGAAGGTGAGCAGCACCTCCCCGTCAGCGGCGACGCCGAGCTCATTCCGAATCGCCGGATCGGGCTCCGCCGGCAGGCGCGTGAAATCGTCCAGCGCCAGCCCCAGCCGTATCACCCGGAAGCGGTCGGCCGCGGCGACGCGCAGGCGAACGAGATCGTCCACGGTGGCCCGGCTCACCCCGATCAGGCGATCACTGACCCGGGCGGCCGCTCGCTCCAGACTCCGGTAGGCGCGGCTCCTCACCGGGCCGAAGTAGCCGCGCAGGACATGCCCGTGGTAGGTGTGGACGATGACCGGCCGCGGTCTTCCGGCCAGCGCCGCGGCCCGGCCGATGAACCCCGCCTTTGCGGTGTGGGTGTGGACGACGTCCGGCCTGAAACCGCGAACCATCCGCGCCAGCTCGGCGAGAGCCAGCCCGTCCGACCACGGCCGCACCGGCTGACCGAACCGGGGGAGGAATACGGGCGAGGCTCCCTCTCGTAGGGCGAGGTCCTGCATCGAGTCCTCGCCCGGGGCCAGAGCCCCGTGGACCAGCAGAGTCTCGTAGCCACGCGCCTCGAAGCGGCGGCCGCTGAGCAGGGCCGCCTGCTGGGCTGGGCCACCGAGGTTGAGGCGCGCGATCACCCGCAGCACCCGGATCGGTGCGTCGCTCAAGGAGTCTTCTCCGCCGCCACCCTGGTGGTTCCGGGTCGCTCGAACAGCACCAGCGTCAGCGCGCCCAAGGCGCAGTACGCGATGGCGGCGGCACTGGCCTGGGCGGCGCTCAACTGATGCAGGGCGATCGCAAGGCCGCTGAGCAGGGCCTGGGTGAGGCCGAGGACGAGACAGACCTTCTGCGGCGATCCCACCCCGGTCAAGAGCCGATGCGTGACGTGGTCCCGGCCCCCCTGCAGAATCGGCAGCCGCCGTTTGTAGCGCGAGACGACGACAAGGGTGGTGTCGAAGATCAGCACCCCGACGAGGGGTACCGATGCGAGCAGGGATACCCAACCCAGCTGGCCGGGCTCGATCGCCATCGTCGCAAACGCGAGGACCAACCCGATCGAGACGCTGCCCCCATCGCCGAGGAAGATGCTCGGGGGCCGTGACACGTTGAACGGAAGGAAGCCGGCGCACGCCCCCGCCAGGGCGAGCGCAATCGCTGCAATTCCAACCTCTCCCTCCACGATCGCGAGGATCGCGATGCCCAGGGCGGAGGTTCCGCCGACCGTGCCCGCCGCCCCATCCAGGTTGTCGAGCAGGTTGACCGCGTTGGCGATCCCGACCACCCAGATCGCGGTGACCGCCAGGTTGACCGGCTCCGCCACGAGCAGATCCCACCCCGATCCGCTCGCCCAGAGCGCCACCGCAACGGCGATCTGCGAGGCCAGCCGGGGGCCGATCGGGAGACCAGACCGGTCGTCGATCGTCCCGACCAGGCAGAGCAGCGCCACCGATCCGATCAGCAGCCACCGGCTCTGGGCGCCCGAGCCGAAGGCCGCCGCCGCGACAATGAATCCGGTCACCACCGCCGCGCCCCCCAGATAGGGGATCGGATGGGCGTGCCGTTTGTAGCCCGCCGGGTGGTCGAGGAACTCCGTGCGCTGCGCGATATGCCGCGCCAGCGGGGTTGCGGCGGCCGTCACCGCCAACGCCGAAACGAGCGCGAGGCCGAGGCGGAGCTCGTCCGGCACGCCTACCTGGTCCCCTGCGCGAGGCCGATCAGCGCCGCGGAGGCGGACCCGATGCCGGGTGTCCCCGCGAAGCTCATCGCTGGCCTCGCACTGCTGAGGCGGGGCGGAG
>JBOGZI010000224.1:0-12359 GCA_050697275.1 Solirubrobacterales bacterium
GCGAGGCGACCGACCAGCGCGGCCAGCCCCGCGGCGGCGGCGCGGGCCAGTGCGACGTCGGGGCCTTCGAGGCGCAGCCTCCACCTTCTCCTCCGGCCGCTCCTCCAGCGCCGCCGCCCGTCGCCACGCCGATCGTGGCTGCCCCAACACCACTCGCCCCGGCCAAGAGGTGCAAGAAGGGCCAGAAGCTGAAGAAGGGCAAGTGCGTGAAGAGGAAGAGGAAGAGGAAGAGAGGAGCTTAGGCCTGGGGCCGCTCGGGCGGGGGCGCGTCGGGGTCGAACCGCTCGGTCGGGCCGGCCTCTTCCTCCTCGCCCTCATCCAGTAGCCGGGCTTCCTCGATTCGCGCGAGGGTGGCTGGCTCGGTCGCCATCTCACGCTCGGCGGGCTCCGGCCCCGACTCCGTCGGCTCCGGCTCGAAGGGCTCCGGCTCGCCCAGTTCGAAACCGGCCCGGTCCACCGCGCGGTGGAAGCGCTCGCCGAGCATTCCGCCGCCGATCGCGGCGAGCAGGGCGGCGAGCGCGATGACCCCCATCGCGATCGCGCCGCCGGCCGTCAGCGGACCCTCGTCGACCGGGATGCGGGGAAGCTCCAGCGACTCGAGCGGGTTGATCTCGCCGCCCGCGACCCAGGCGGTGATCGCGAGCGCCACGGTCAGCAGCAGGCTGAGCAGCCAGACGCCGAGCCCCTGGCGCCAGCCGTCGAACCGCGCCATCCGCGCGGCGACGTAGCCGCCGGCCGCGTAGGCGACGGCGATGATCGCGACCAGGATGGCCCCGCCGCCGAGGCTCAGCTCCTCGACCCGGGTCTGCGCGTCCGCGTCCAGCTCGGTCAGCCCGACCGCGACGCCGGCGCCGACCACCATCGCCACCACGATCGCCGCCAGCCCCATCGCCGCCAGCCAACCGAAGAAGGCCGCCTCCCACTGGATGCTGCCGCCGAAGGCCTGGCGCTCGCGCCTGTGCAGGGCGGAGGCGGAGAGCCGGATCCGCTCGGCACTCCCCTCTACGGGGATCTCCCCGCCATCCACTTGTTCCGGCCGCTCCAGCCGTCGCTCCAGTAGCGCCACGCACCGATCTTATGCGCGGCTGGCCGGCTTCTAAACCTACGGCTTCGGCTGCGGGTACTGGCTGCGCACGAAGCGGTCCCACATGCGGTCGGTCATCGCCTTGCGCATCCCCATCACCATCCCCGCCGAGGCGGTCACCTTGTAGCGGGTACTCGGCCTGCCCGCGGACAAGGCGCGCTCGATCTTCGCGGCCACCTTCTCGGGGCCGCCGCCGAGCTTCGCCATCGGGCCCTTGTAGGCGTTCGCCGTCAACTTGGCGACGTCGGAGTTGAACTCCGCGTAGGGGCCGTGGTCATCTACCTCCGCGAGGCTGCCGGCGGCGGTCTCGCCGAACTCGGTCACGATCAGGCCGGGCTCGATCACCACCACGTCGATCCCGAAGCCGGCGACCTCGAAGCGCAGCGCGTCGGAGAGCGCCTCGACCGCGTGCTTGGTCGCGTGATAGACGCCGCCGCCGGGAAAGGTGAGCCTGCCGCCCATCGAGCTGATGTTGACGATCGCTCCCTCGCCGGCCCTGCGCATGCCGGGGAGCACCAGCTGGCACATCCGCAGCAGGCCGAAGACGTTGGTCTCGAACTGCCGACGCACGCTCTCCATCGGGATCGTCTCCAGGGCGCCGCTCTGGCTGTAGCCGGCGTTGTTGACCAGGGCGCCGACCGAGCCGCCGTCCTTCTCGACCTCGGCGACGGCCGAGCTCATCGAGCGCTCGTCGGTGACGTCAAGGGCGAGGGTCTTGCACCCGCGCTCGGCGAGGTCCGCGATCGAGTCGGGGCGGCGGGCGGTCGCGTAGACGTTCCAGCCGTCCTCGCTGAGCCGCTCCGCGGTCGCCCTCCCGATCCCGGTCGAGCACCCGGTGAGCAGCACCGGCTTCGACTTGTCGATCCCCATCTCTCCTCCTTCTCCGCTTTGGCGGCGATCCTCTCATAGGCTCCCTGTCCGATGCGCGCGGTCACCTTTCAGGCCCCCGGCGAGGTCCGGGTCGACGAGCGGCCGGATCCCGAGCTGCTCTCCGCCGACGACGCGATCGTCAGGGTGGAGGCGAGCGGCATCTGCGGCTCCGACCTTCACATCTACCACGGCCGGGTGCAGATCGAGCCCGGCTTTGTGATCGGGCACGAGTACGTCGGGGAGGTGGTCGCGGCGGGGGACGAGGTGAGCCGCGTCGCGGTCGGGGACCGCGTGCTCGGCACCTACGGCACCGCCTGCGGCGAGTGCTTCTTCTGCGAGCGCGGCGAATTCCACAAGTGCGACGAGGCGCGCGTCTTCGGCCACGGCAAGACGCTCGGCTCGCTGCCGGGGGCGCAGGCCGAGCTGGTTCTGGTCCCGCACGCCAACCTGACCCTGCGCAGGGTGCCGGAGGGGCTCTCCGACGACGTCGCCCTGTTCGCCGGCGACGTGATGGGGACGGCCTTCCACGCGATCGACTCGAGGCCTCTCGCCCAGGGGGAGACGGCCGCGATCCTCGGCCTGGGCCCGGTGGGGCTCTGCGCGGTGCAGGCGGCGAAGGGTGCGGGCGCCTCCGAGGTGATCGCGATCGACACGGTCGCCGACCGGCTGGCGATGGCGGAGTCCTTCGGGGCCACCCCGGTCCACCTCACCGAGCAGGACCCCCGCGCCGAGGTGAAGTCGATCACCCAGGGCCGCGGGGTGGACCTGGCGGTGGAGGCCGTCGGACACCCCGAGGCGCTCGATCTGGCGCTGCGACTCGCCCGCAAGGCGGGCACGGTCTCGGTCACCGGCGTCTACGCCGAGCGCACCGAGGTCCACATGGGGGTGCTCTGGATCAAGGCGCTCACCCTCCACTCGGGGCACGCCAACGTGATCGCCCACCTCGACCGGGTCGTCGAGCTGCTCTCCTCGGGCAAGCTCGACCCGAGCCCGCTGGTCACCCACCACATGAAGCTCGAGGAGGCGCCAGAGGCCTACCGCGTCTACGACAACCGCGAGGCGCTCAAGATCGTGCTCTCGCCGTAGGGGGCTCCCGCGAGGCCCAGCCGTACGGAGGGACTGCTACTTCAAGACCCGGAAGCGAAGGTCGGTGAGCCGCTCCGCCTCGTCGACCGAGATCCGCTCCAGCTCCGCCCGCGGGCCCTCGCCGAAGAGCCGGACGCCGCCGCCGAGCAGGACCGGGGCGAGGTGAATGACGATCTCGTCCAGCAGGCCTGTTTCGAGGCACTGCCGGGTGAGGCTGGCGCCGAAGATCCCGACGTCCTTCGCTCCCGCGGACTCCTGCGCGGTCGCCACCGCCTCGTCGATGCCGCCGGAGACGAATTCGATCCTCTCCTCGTGGCCCTCCGGCGGGCGGTGGGTGAGCACGAAGACCCGCCCCTCATACTCGCCACCGTAGATCCCGTCGACTCCGTCCCAGCGCTCCCTCGCGAGCTCATACCAGCGCCGGCCGGCGGCGATCGCCCCGATTCTGCTCATGGTCTCACCGGCCAGGGAGGTCGCCTGGCCCTGCTCGAACGCCCAGGCCATCGAGTCATCGGGGCCGGCGATGAAGCCGTCCAGCGACATCGTGTGGTGGCAGATCACGCTCATCGCTGCCCGGCAAGGGGGGCGAGCCATTCCGCCGGCAGCGAGGGCGGGATCGGAGGGCTGCCGATCTCGGGGAGGATGGCGCGGGCCAGCCACTCGGCCCTGGTGCCCTCGATCGCCGGGGCCAGGTCCTCGAGCGTGAGCAGCGACCGGACGGTGGTGGCGATCTGGTAGTCGGCGGCGTTCGGCTCCTTGCCGCCGATCACCCCGTCGGCGATCAGCCTGTCTACATGGTCGATCAGGGCGGGCAGAAGCCGGATCGTGCTCTTCACCCGCTCGTCGCTCGAGTCCGACTTCCGGGCCAGGTAGTGGACCATCGGGGCGTTGAGGCGGGCCGCGACGCCGGGGGCGGGCATCCCGGCCTCGCGGGCGATCGCGGTGCGAACCGCCGGCCGGTGAAGCGCGAGCCAGCGGATGATCCGGCGGGGCACGGGCTGCAGTACCTCCTCGCCCCAGCGCTCGGCCTCCTCCACTTCGATCCGCCGCTTCGGGTCGCGGGGGAAGAGGGGCGGGTCGGCCTTGTACTGCTCGAGCGCCCGGGAGATCTCGCGCGAGTGCTGGATCCGCTGTCCGTCCAGCTTCAGGGCGGGAACGGTACTTCCCCTGAACCCCCGCGTCCGGACCATGATCGGCCACAGCCCGGGCAGCAGCCAGATCAGCTTGTGATCGATGCCCTTGCGCTCCAGCATCAGCCGCGCCGCGTGCGAGGGGTGGGAGGGCGGTGTCCCGTACAGCTTCACGGCCACGGCGTCACCCTAGTGTCCCACGCCAGTTGAGAGGCTTCTCCCATGGCCGACACCCTCACCGGAAAGCTCCTGATCGCTGCTCCCAGCATGGGCGACTACTTCCATCGCACCGTGATCCTGGTGGTGGAGCACTCCGAGCAGGGCGCCTTCGGGCTGGTCCTGAACCGGCCCTCCGAGACGAGCGTCGGCGAGGCCGCGCCGGAGCTGGGCGAGCTGATCGGGGGCGAGCACCTGGTCCACGTCGGGGGGCCTGTGCAGCCGAACGCGGTCACGGCCGTCGGCGAGCACGACGACCCGACCACCGCTACCAAGCTGATCGTCGGTACGGTCGGCATGGTCGATCTCGACGACCCGCCGGAGCTGAGCAGGGTGAGGGTGTTCGCCGGCTACGCGGGCTGGTCGCCGCAGCAGCTCGACGGTGAGGTCGAGCAGGAGGCCTGGATCATCGAGGACACCCACCCCGACGATCCCTTCGGCGAGGGGGACCTGTGGGCGCAGGTGCTGCGGCGAAAGGGCGGCGAGTACGCCCTGCTCGCCCGGATGCCGCCGGACCCGTCGGTGAACTGAGGCGGAGCGAACGCGCCGACCCGAGAGGCGACGGGGGCGAAGCGGCTAGGGCCGGTCCTCGAAGGCGACCTGGACGTGGTCGCGGGCGACCGCGATGAAGGGGCGCTTCTCGGCGCCCCCGCCGTTCAGATCACTGATCTCCGCGTCGGCCAGCGAGATGAAGCGGAGCCCCTCCCGGTTGAGCATGTCGGAGAGCCGCCCCTTGTAGCCCTCGGCCGGCAGGGTGACGTCGCCCACGATCCGGTGCCGCGCGGTCTCCAGCACGACCCGCTCCCTTCTCACCTCGGCCCTCATGCTGTGGCCATCGGGTGAATCGGCTCGCACCTTGAGCGGGGCACCGATCCAGTATTGAGGGTTGGGAAAGGCCGACCGCGACCGCATCGTCCAGGGTCGGGATCAGGAGGCTCAACCGCGCAGGGCCTGGCGGAGATCGGCGATCAGGTCCTCGGGCGCCTCGATGCCGCAGGAGAGCCGGACCAGGTCCGCCGGCACGGCGGCCGTCGAGTCCTCGACCGATTGGTGGGTCATCGCCTGCGGGACCTCGATCAGAGACTCGACACCGCCAAGCGACTCCGCCAGCGCGAAGAGCTCGGTGCGGGCCGCGACCTCCGCCGCGCGCGTGTGGCGGAAGGAGACCATGCCTCCGAAGCCGGGCCAGCTCACCTCGTCGACGCCGGCGGCCGAGCGCAGGAAGTCGCTCACCGCGCGGCCGTTCTCGGTGTGTCGGGCGACTCGGAGCGCCAGGGTGCGGAGGCCGCGGTGAACGAGGAAGCAGTCGAGCGGACCGGGCACCGCCCCCACCGAGTTCTGCACGAAGCGAACCTGCTCGTGCAGCCCCGCATCTGCCGTGACGACCGCCCCACCCACCACGTCCGAGTGTCCCCCCAAGTACTTGGTGGTCGAGTGGACCACCGCGGACGCCCCCAGCTCGAGTGGCCGCTGGACGATCGGGGTGGCGAAGGTGTTGTCGACCACCACCAGGGCATCCGGCGAGGCGCGCACCACGGCGGCGATGTCGATCACGTTCAGCAGCGGGTTCGTGGGTGTCTCGACCCAGACCATGCGCGTCTCGGGTCGCAGTGCCTCCGCCACAGCGCCCGGGTCGCGCTGGTCGACGAGGTCGTAGTCGAGGCCGAAGCGCGACAGCACCTTGTCCACCAGTCGATAGGTGCCGCCGTACAGATCCCGCGGGAGGACGAGGTGGTCACCCGCCTCGCAGGCCGCCGTGATCAGCGCATGGGTGGCGGCCATGCCACTGGCGAAGGCGGTCGCCCGGCCACCCTCCAGGTCGCCCAGCGCGCGCTCGAGCGCCGCTCGCGTGGGGTTGGCAGAGCGAGCGTAGTCGTAGTCCTCGATCGTCTCCCCGGGAGCCCGCTGCACGAAGGTCGAGGTCTGATGGATGGGTGGGACCACCGAGCGGTAGCTCGGATCGGGTTCGAGCCCCGCGTGCACGACGCGGGTGTCCAGCCGGCGGCCGGGCCCTTCGGTGGCCCGCTCCCGGCTCACCGGTTGAGGGCCTCGATCAGGTCGACGGCGGTGAGGATACCCAGGGGCTTTCCCGCGCGGATCACGATCACCGCCTGGCTCCCACCCTCGAGCATGCTGATCGCGTCCTCGGCCGGATCCTCGGGGGCGAGCTCCGGGAGGGGCGGCTCCAGCACCTCGGTCACCTGTTCCTTGAGGATTCCCGGCTGCTCGGCCGACGCCCACAGAAGGCCCCGCTCGCTCACCGTGCCCACGAAGACGCTCTCATCCTCGGCGGAGACAACAGGGACCTGGGAGACAGCGTGCTCTCGCATCAGGCCGAGTACGCGTCCTACCTCGTCGTGGCTGGCGACGGTGAGCAGGCCCCGGCCATCTCCCTTCGCCCTCATTAGATCGCCCACGCTCTTTCCGCCGCCGGCGAGGTAGCGGTGCTCACGCATCCAGTGGTCGTTGAAGACCTTCGAGAGGTAGGGGCGCCCCCCGTCCGGCAGGAGCGTGACCACGAGAGCTGCCGGATCGTCCAGCTCGCGCGCGACCTGCAGGGCCCCGAACAGCGCGGTCCCCGACGAGCCCCCGGCGAACAGGCCCTCCCGCGCCACCAGCTCGCGGGCGCAGAGGAACGAGTCCCGGTCCGACACCTTGACGTAGCGGTCGATGACGGACTTGTGAAGCGTCTCGGGCCAGAAGTCCTCGCCGATCCCCTCGACGCGGTAGGGATGCACCGGCCCGCCCGAGTAGATCGAGCCCTCCGGGTCCGCCCCGACCACCTCGATCTCGGGATTCCGCTCCTTGAGATAGCGCCCCGCCCCGCTGATCGTGCCCCCGGTACCGACCCCGGCGACGAAGTGGGTGAGGCGGCCGGCGCTCTGGCGCCAGATCTCCGGACCGGTTGTCCGGTAGTGGGCCTCGGGGTTGGCCGGGTTGAAGTACTGGTTGGGCTGGAACGCACCGTCGATCTCCTCGGTGAGGCGATCGGCGACTCGGTAGTAGGACTGCGGTGAGTCCGGGGGCACCTCGGTGGGGCAGACGACGACCTCGGCGCCGTAGGCGCGCAGGGTGTCGATCTTCTCCCGGCTCATCTTGTCGGGCATCACGGCGATCACCCTGTAGCCGCGCAGTACGGCGACCATCGCGAGGCCAAGGCCGGTGTTGCCGGAGGTGGGCTCGACGAGCGTGCCGCCGGGACGCAGCGCCCCCGAGCTCTCGGCCGCCTCGACCATGGCCAGCGCGGGGCGGTCCTTTACCGAGCCACCGGGGTTGAGGAACTCGACCTTGGCCGCCAGGGGAGTGGTCAACCCCGGGTCGATCCGCGCGAGGCGAACGAGCGGGGTGTCGCCGATCAGGGCGAGCGCCGAATCCTTCATCTCCGTCCCTTCGAGTCCGGGACGTGCCGCCATCGCCACGCCCTGAGCTTAGACCCCGGCACCGTCGCGCGATGCGATGGGCGCGAGAGGGCGCGGCTAGTCGATCGAGACGAGGTCGATCACGAAGACCAGGGTCGCGTTCGGCCCGATCGCCGGCGGCTGGCCCTGCCTGCCGTAGGCGAGCTGGGGTGGGACGACGAGCTGGCGGCGACCACCCACCTTCATTCCCTCCACGCCCTGATCCCAGCCCGGGATCACCTCGCCCGCCCCGATCGTGAACGGGAAGGGCTGGCCGCTGTCGTAGGAGGAGTCGAACTCCTCGCCGGTCTCGTAGTCGACGCCGACGTACTCGACGGTGACGCGGTCGCCCTCCTTCGCCTCGTCGCCTTCGCCCTCCTCCAGGTCCTCGACGACGAGCTCGGTGGGCGGCGGGCCCTCGGGAACCTCGACCTCAGGCTTGGAGCCCGTATCGGCGGAGCTGGACCCGTCGTCCTCACCGCCGCGGTCGAGCAGCACGCCGACCACCGCGATGACCAGCACGCCGGCGAAGCCGAGCAGGATGATCAGGCGTCGATCCACGGGTCGCGGGATCCTAGTCGGCCGAGCTGGAGCGGGCCCAGTCCAGCGCGAGCACGCAATCGGCGATCACGGCGTTGTCGAGCTCTTTCTGCTCCTCCCTGTACTTCGTTCGCACCCGGACGATCTCGGCGTCGCGTCCTCTCAGTGCCTCAACTGCCGCCGGGTCCGCGATCACGGGCTTCTTGAACAGCCTTCCCTTCTTCTCCACCAGGCCTGCAGCCCGGGCCTCCGCGAAGCAGTAGCCCGCCACGCCCGCCCAGGGCGCACCGCCTCCCATGTCCAACGAGAGCAGCAGCCCCCTGAGGCCGTGTTCGTCGTCGCCGGAGAGGCGATCCGAGAGCCGCGCCAGCGTCCCCTGCTTCGGATCCTCGCGGGCCTCGGCGAGCAGCGCTCCCTCCAAGCCGGGAAGGTCCTCGCCCTTGCCGAGCGCCCTCACCCTGGCGAAGGACTGCCCGCCCATCACCCTCACCCGCTCTTCCTCTACCGGGCGCAGCTGCTCGACCTGGACCAGACCCTGCTCGCGCAGGCTCCAGATCGCCAGGTTGAGCAGGTTTGCGCCGGTATCGAGTCCGTCGACCGTCGCGCCCGGCACTTTCACCTTAGTGCCGGATTTGACCGGGGGCGCCCAGCCGGAGGAGAACAGGTAGCGGATGGTCGTGGCCGTCAGGTTCGGTGAGGCGATGCCCCGAGCCTACGGCGACCTCCCCGTTCACGCACCGAGCCGGAGGCGATGGGCGCGGCTGGGGTCGAACCAGCGACCTCTCCCGTGTGAGGGGAGCGCTCTCCCGCTGAGCTACGCGCCCGGGGCGCCAATCATAGGCTTGTTCGGTGAGCTCGCCGAGAAGGGGAATGCCGCCGCTGGAGCGGGAGGGACTCGCCGACGACCCGGTCGAGCAGTTCCGGGATTGGTTCGAGCTGGCCGAGCGAGAGGCGCCGCTGGCCGAGGCGATGACGCTGGCGACCGTCGACGCCGACGGCGCTCCCAACGCCCGCATGGTCCTGCTCAAGGGCTTCGGGCCCGCCGGCTTCCGCTTCTTCAGCAACTACGAGAGCGACAAGGGCACCGAGCTGGACGCCAATCCCATGGCGGCGCTGGTGATCTACTGGCGCGAGCTCGACCGGCAGGTGCGGGTGCGAGGCGAGGTTCGCCGCCTGCCGGCCGAGGACTCCGACGCCTACTTCCGCACCCGGGCGCGGGACAGCCGGATCGCCGCCTCCGTCTCGCCCCAGAGCAGCCCCGTCGACCGCGACGAGCTCGACCGCGAGTTCGACGCCGCGCTCGCCGCGGGGGAGGACGTCCCCCGCCCGCCCCACTGGGGCGGGTATCTGCTCGAGCCGCGTGAGATCGAGTTCTGGCAGGGCCGTGAGAGCCGCATGCACGACCGGTTCCGCTATGCCCGCGATGACGGCGGCTGGCGGATCGAGCGGCTCGCCCCCTGAAGCCGTTGCGTCGGTTGACCTTCGAACGCGCGTACACTTGGGACGGACCGTGCTAGGCGGGGAATTAGCGGTGCCCTTTACCCGCAATCCGCTCTAGCGGGGCTGAATTCCCGTCCGAGGGTCCGGCGCTTCTTTGGGCTGGACCGCCGCGGGCGGCGTTGACGGCCAGGTCCTGCGCAATGCGGGTCCGCGAACCAGGTCAGGTCCGGAAGGAAGCAGCCTTAAGCGGTAGCCGGCATGTGATGCAGGCAAGCCTGGCCCGAGCCAAACGCGGCGGGCCGCCCGGGAGCACCTCTCGACGACGGGTGCACGGTCCATCTTCCTTGTCTGGGTGCCGTCGGTCCCGTCCGGGTTCGCGGTGGGCCGCAGCGGGTAGGGCCGAGTCATGACCACCAGCGAGACCGCGAAGCCCGGCGACGACTTCACCTCCTACTGGCTCAAGTCGGCCGAGCGCGACCCGAGCCCGCCGCTCGACAGGGACCTCGACCGCGACGTGGTCGTGATCGGCGGCGGGATCGCCGGGGTGACCGCCGCTTACATGCTCAGCCGCGAGGGGGCCCGGGTCGCCCTGCTCGAGGCGCGGCGGATCGGCGCGGGGGCGACCGGCTACACGACGGCGAAGCTGAGTTCGCTGCACGGCCTCAGCTACGCCAAGCTGGCCGGCTCCCTCGGCGAGGAGACCGCTCGGGTCTACGGCGAGGCGAACCAGGCGGGGCTCGAGGCCGTCGCGAGTCTCGTGGCGGAACTCGGGATCGAGTGCGACCTGCGGCGCAAGCCGAACTTCACCTACGCGGTCTCCGAGCCGGGTCGCTCCGAGGTCGAGAAGGAGGTGGAGGTCACCGCCCGGCTCGGCCTGCCCGCCTCCTTCGTCGACCGGGTGGATGAGCTCCCGCTCGGGACCGCCGGCGCGATCCGCTTCGCCGACCAGGCCGAGTTTCACCCCCTCCGCTACCTCTACGGGCTCGCCGACGCCGCCGCGGAGGCGGGCTGCGCGGTGCACGAGGGGAGCCGGGTGGTCTCGGTGAGTCAGGGGGAGCCCTGCGGGGTGCGCACGGAGTCCGGCGCGACGGTGCGCGCCGAGCACGTGGTCGTGGCGACCCATCTCCCGATCCTCGACCGGGGCCTCTTCTTCGCGCGAACCCACCCGGAGCGCTCCTACGTGCTGCTGGCGCGCCTGCGCGGGGCGGTCCCGCAGGGGATGTATCTGAGTGACGAGAGCCCGGCCCACTCGCTGCGCTCGGTGCCGACCCCCGAAGGCGAGCTCCTGATGATCGGCGGCGAGTCGCACAAGGCCGGCCAGAGCGATGCGGCCGAGCGCTACGCGGCCCTCGAGGCGTGGGCGCGGGACCACTTCGAGGTCGCCTCGATCGAGCACCGCTGGGCGACCCAGGACAACATGCCCGCCGACCAGCTGCCCTTCGTGGGGCGCCTCTGGCCCTTCTCCTCGGAGGTGCTGACCGCCACCGGCTTCCGCAAGTGGGGCATGGCGATGGGCACCTCGGCCGCGGGCATCCTCGCCGACCTGGTCGCCGGCCGGAGCAACCCGTGGGCCGCGACCTTCAGCCCGCTGCGGCTGCATCCGGTGGCGGGAGGGCCCGAGTTCATCAAGGAGAACGCCAACGTCGGGATGCGCTTCCTCCGCGACCGGCTCGCCGAGCGGGGATCGGCGGAAGAGCTGGGGCCGGGGGAGGGAGCCGTGGTCGGCTCGGGCCTCGGCCAGCGGGCGGTCTATCGCGATCCCGGCGGCGAGGTCCACTCGCTCTCCGCGCGCTGCACGCATCTCGGCTGCATCGTCAACTTCAACCGCGCCGAACGAACCTGGGACTGCCCCTGCCACGGGTCGCGGTTCGAGATCGACGGCGAGGTGATCGAGGGTCCCGCGGTCAAGCCGCTCGAGCCTGGCGACTAGACGCCGCGGCCGCCCCTGGCGATTTTGAGCGACATGTCCAGGGTCCATACTTCCGGCCTGTCAGGGGGATACAAAGGAGAGCGATATGGCTGATGCTGTGGCAGTCAGCGTGGTGACCGTGAAGCCTCCGCGCTGGTGGGTGGTCGTGGTGCTGGGCCTGATCTCGATTGCCGCGGGAATCCTCGCGGTGGCCTATGCCGACATCACCCTTCGGGTTCTGGGAATCGTGATCGGCGTCTACCTGCTCGTCGCGGGGGCGGTCTGGGTGACCCTCGCCGTCGAGGAGGAGGCAAGTCCCGGTTTGCACGTGCTGCGGATGATCGTGGGCTTCCTCGCCCTGCTCGCGGGCCTGGTCTGCATCGTGAGGCCGGGAGCAAGCGTGCTCGCGGTCCTGCTGGCCGTCGCGTTCTGGTTCCTGATGGTCGGCGTGGCAGATCTCGCCCGCGCCATCGTCGAGCCTCGCGCCCGCTGGGTCTCGGCGATCTTCGGGGTCGCGGCCCTCGCGGTCGGGATCATCCTGATCGCCGACCCCGACATCGGAGTCAACACGATCGGGCTGATCGTCGGGATCGGCTTCATGGTCCGCGGCGTGCTCGAGGTGCTCGGGGGCGTGCTGCTGAGGACCCAGAGCTGATCTGAGCTGGGCGCCGGGCCGGGCCTCGCGC
>JBOGZI010000225.1:0-3588 GCA_050697275.1 Solirubrobacterales bacterium
GGTTCTGCCGTTCGGCCAGAGCGCCGATTACGTCCTGACCGCGGCCGGGCGCCGGGTCTACCTCGGCGGGACCCGGTTCGCATCGGCAACAAACACCGGCGCGGCTGCGCAGGGACACCCTTTCATCGCTTCGATCGACACGGCCGCCGCGGCTCCGAGATGGGAGCGGGAGTATGACCCGGGCTGCATCGACGTCCAGAACGGCCGCTGCGTAACCGACACGAGCGATCCCGACTCCCGTGGGAAGCTCACGGCGCTCTCGGTCGTCGAGGGGCCTGGGGATGGCAACCTGGGGACGGCCGCCGGCCTCTTCGGGTCGGGCGCCACAGGCGACTCCAACACCGCCGGGGAGGGAGATGCGAAGCAGGCCCTGGGCTTCGGGGCGAAGGCCGCCCTGCTCCGCCTCGAAGAGGACCCGGGTGACTGCGGCCGCTGGCGCTGGTGCCTGTGGCCGGACGGCGGTGCAGCCGCGGACTACCTGTTCCAGGACACCGATCCCTCATGCAATCCAAGCACGTGCTCGCCGACCAAGCTGCTCGAGCTGAGGTCGGCCTCCGGCGAGCGGCAGACCTTTCTCACTTCGCGGCACGAGAACATGCAGGGGGTCCATCCGATGCTGTACGCCGACGAGGATCGCTGCACGGCCGACGATCAGGGGTCCTCGAACTGCTGGAGGGTGCTGCCCGCGCCCTTCACCTCGAGCCGGAAGTTCACCGATGCCGGGTGGGCGTCGGTGGTGGCGAGCGCGCATGCGATGGCACCGGACGGGCAGGGCGGCTTCTGGCTCGCCACCAGGCAGGGACTCAACACCTCTCCCTTGGAGAAGGACATCTTCTTCTACCACTACACCGACCGGATGCCGCTGCCGCTCTTCGAGGAGGCACCCCACCCGATCCGGGTGGAGATCACCGATGCGGCGCCGGGGCCCTCGGGTGAGCTGTGGGTGACCGCGAAGTCGGGGGTGGTCTACCGCTACGACCGGGTGCTCGGCTGGGACCGGCTCCCCGTGCCCGGATGGGACCGGGGCAACGTGATCACTCGCGCCTCGGCGGCCAACGCGGTCGCGGTGGGTGACGACGGCACCGGCGTGGTCGTCGGAGAGGGCGGGCGGATTGCCGACATCGGTCCGGGCGGCGTTCGCTTGAACGTGGCCGCTGGCGTTCCCTGCGGCGTCGTCAACGAGCTGACCGGGCCCTGCACGAGCGGCTTCGACCTGACCTCGGCGGCGGTCGCGCCCGACGGCTCGGCGCTGGTCGGTGGTGAGGGCAGGGCGCTGCTCTGCCGCTCGTCCACCGATCAGGGTGGCCAGTTCCACCGGGTGCCGCCCCTGCCGGACGTTGCGAGCAACGCCACCTTCACCGGGATCTCGATGCCCGAGAGCGGTGAGGCTTACCTCACCACCGACACCGGGCAGGTATTCGCCGGCCAGGGATCGTGCGGCTCGTGGAGCTGGTCCGTCGAGAACCTGAACGAGCAGGGTCAGCTGGTCACGCTCAACGCAGCCGAGCAGGGAATGCGCCTCAACGCGATCTCGGTGGACGAATCCGGCCACGGCTACGCGGTCGGGGAGAAGGGCCTCCTGCTGGAGCGGCGCCCCGGCGCGAGTGAGCCTTGGCACCGAGTCCTGACGGCAGTCCGCGAGGACCTCTACTCGGTGGCCTTGCCGAACGGCTCGGGCTCCGGCGCCCTGATCGGGGGCAACCTCGGCCTGGTTCTCACCCTGAGGGATGGGCGCTTCGAGGTCGCCCGCACCGACGACGTCACCGACCCCGTCACGGCTGGAGTGCCGTCCGCGAACACTGGGCGGATCGTGGGCCTTGGGCTCTCACCCGGGAGCTCTGACGGCCAGGTCGAGGCCTGGGCCGTGAGCCAGGTTCCCTCGATCGGCAACCAATCGCGCAGCCCGGCGCCGGGGGCGGTCCTGCACTACACGAACGCCCCGGAGGAGCCGCTGCTGGACGGCGGCCTCCGCCGGGCGAGGCCGGTGAGCGACGTACGCGCCCCCTCCGAGGACGAGCTCACCGTGGGGGCGTTCGGGCGCTCCAACTGCGTCCCTGATGACGGAACCTGCCGCGAGTTCCAGTCGACCAGCATGTTCAACCAGACGATCAGCACTCGCGCCGCGGATGAGATCCTCGCTCGGTCGGACAAGGGCGAAGTCGATCTCACGCTCTTCACCGGCGACGTCAACCATGCGGCGGGCCGGGACGATGTCGGCAGCCCGGCGAGCACCCCGCTCGATGTGGACGTCATGCACCGGCGGTGGATCGAGATGGTGGCGGACCGCTTCACTGAGGGCGGGCTGCCGCTCTACGGCGCGATCGGGCTCCAGGACCTGGGTCAGGTTCAGAACTGCGAGGCCGGCTGCACCAGCACCCGCCAGGCGGGAGTGGGGACCGCAGGGCCCTGGCAGCAGAGCTTCGATGGGATTTGGCCGGGCGAAGAGAGAACGCACGGCGGCCTCACCTTCGAGCCGCTCGATCCCGGCGGCGTCGAGCTCAAGGACGTCACGGTCGATGATCCCACCGGGGACGTTGGGCCTCAAACCGTCGAGGACCCAACCGGTCAGGGCGGCGATCAGACGGTCACGCCGCCTCATCCGGGCGATCGAACCGTCCCTCTGGGCGGCGCCCGCACCCACTACGCCGTCGACATTCTCCGCTCCGGCGATCCGACCGCCCGCCTGATCGTGCTCGATAACTCTTTCCGCTCGCTCGCCGGCTCCGATCCCCAGCAGAACCCGGTCGAGGAGCAGCAGCAGTGGCTGACGGAGACGCTGTGCAAGCGCGGCTCGGCTCAGGACACCGCCCAAGCCCCCTGCACGCGCGAGCCTTCCCAGCGGGCCATCGTCTTGATGAACACCCCGGCCTACTCCTACAACACCCAGGCCTCCGGCGGCACGGTCGAGACCGCCATGGACCAGGCGGCCCTCGAGTCCATCCTGCTCACCGGCGAGGCGGACGCGGTTATCTCCGGCCGCCTCGGCTGGAACGGCCTCTACTACACCCTGGCGCCGGGGCTTCACTCGCCTTGTCCCGGCGGCGGCCATCCGCCGCCCGAGGGCCCGGCGCCACAGCCCGGGGCGGTGCCCGACTGCGGCCAGCCCGGTGGCGGCGACCAGCCCGAGCTGCCGGAGACCCCGGAGCTCCCCGGCCAGGGGGGCGCGGGCGCGCTCCCCACCCTGGTCGCCTCGGGCGCGGGCGGCACCTTCGGACCGGTCAACAACCCGGTTCCGGGCGACGCATCGGACGGCTTCTGGCACGGCTACTCGCTGCTTCACCTCAACCTGGAGACCGGCGCGGTGCGAGTGGAGCAGCGGCCGATCTTCGACTGGCTTTCGATCCGCCGCCCTGAGGGCAAGGCGCCCATTCGCGCGCTGCGGGCGAACCGGAGGATCGAGCTGGAGGGCTTCGGGCGCGAGGCCGCCGCCGCCGACGTCCCGCTGCGCTACGACGAGATCGACTCGCACGCGATCACCCATCGCTACGACCTGCTAGCGGCCGACCCGAGCAAGCCCTGGCTCCCGGCCACCGACGAGTCGCCACCCTCGGGCCTGAGCGCCGACGGGCCGGGGAGCTGCGGTCCCTA
>JBOGZI010000226.1:0-4786 GCA_050697275.1 Solirubrobacterales bacterium
GCTCCCTGCCGCGCCCCGCCGTCCTCGAGGCGCCGCTCACCAAGCTGCGCGGCGCGGGGCCGAAGCTCGCCGAGGCGGCGGGCGAGCTGGGGATCGCCACCCTCGGTGAGCTGCTTCGCCACACTCCCCGCGCTTACCGGGACCGCGCCGTCCCGGTCGGCCTCGGGGAGCTGCGGCTCGGCGAGGAGGCGACCGTCGAGGTGGAGGTCCGAACCGCGCGGTTGATCCGCACCCGCCGGCGCCGGCTCACCATCGTCGAGGCCCAGGTCTTCGATCGGACCGGATCCGCCAAGGCGGTCTGGTTCAACCGGGCCTGGCTCGCCGACCGACTCGATCCGGGCACCCGGCTGTTGCTGCTCGGCAAGCTCGAGAAGCGCGGCTTCACCGTTTCCGAGCACGAGCTGCTCGACTCGCGCTCCGGCGACGAGGCCGGGATCCACACCACCGGCATCGTGCCGGTCCATCCCGCCTCCGAGCGGCTCCGCGCCCAGCGGATCCGCGAGTGGGCCTGGCAGGCCATCGGCCTGGCGACGCACGCGGTCGAGCCCCTGGCCGGGAGGCTGCGCGCGGAGCTGCGGCTGCCGGGCGCGGCGGACGCCCTGGTCGCCTCGCACTTCCCGGCCGACCAGCGCCAGGCCGAGGCGGCACGAGACCGCCTCGCGCTCGAGGAGCTGATCCTCTACCAGGCCTCGCTGGCGGCGCGGCGCGGCCGCCGCCTCGCCTCGGGGCCCGGGCCCGAGCTGCCGCCCCCCGGCGACCCGGTGAAGGGCTGGATCGCCGCGTTGCCGTTTGAGTTGACCGGGGACCAGCGCCGCGCGATCGAGGAGATCGACGCCGACCTGACCGGGGCGGCGCCAATGCAGCGGCTGCTGATGGGCGAGGTCGGCTCAGGCAAGACCCTCTGCGCCGTCTACGCGATGCTGCGCGCCGTCGAGGCCGGCCACCAGGCGGCGCTGATGGCGCCCACCGAGACCCTCGCCGAGCAGCACTTCCGCACCCTCGAGTCCCTGCTCGCGGGCGAATCGGCTCCGGCGGCGCTGCTCACCTCCGCCACCTCGGGGGCGCGGCGCCGGGAGCTGCTCGACTCGCTGGCCAGTGGCCAGCCCCAGCTGGTGGTCGGCACCCACGCCCTGATCGAGGGCGAGGTCGGGTTCGGCTCCCTGGCGGTGGCCGTGGTGGACGAGCAGCATCGCTTCGGGGTCCGGCAGCGCTCCGCGCTCGACGCGAAGGGTCCGGGCGATCTCCTCCCGCACGTGCTTCACATGACCGCGACCCCGATCCCCCGCACGCTCTCGCTCACCGCCTACGGCGATCTCGACTCGACCGCGCTGCGCGAGCTCCCCGCCGGCCGCCGGCCGATCCGGACCTGGGTCGTGGGGGAGGAGAAGCGTCCGGGCGCCTACGAGTTCATCCGGGAGCGGCTCCGCGAGGGGCGCCAGGCCTATGTGGTCTGCCCGCTGGTCAGCGAGACGGATGATGCGAGGGCGCGCGAGGGCGCAGATGCGAGGGTGCTCCGAGCGAAGCAAGGAGCAATCCGTACTGCTGGGCTGGTGGAGGCTCGCGCCGCCGAGGCGGAGTCGGAGCGTCTCGCCCGCGGCGAGCTCCGGGACTTCTCGGTGGAGCTGCTGCACGGGCAGATGAGCTCCGAGGCGAAGACGGCCGCGATGGACCGCTTCAGCTCGGGGGCTGCCCAGGTGCTGGTCGCGACCACGGTGATCGAGGTCGGGATCGACGTGCCCAACGCGACCGTGATGCTGATCGAGGGGGCGGAGCGCTACGGGCTCTCACAGCTGCACCAGCTCCGCGGCCGCGTCGGCCGGGGCGAGCACGAGTCCTGCTGCATCCTGTTCGGCGATCCCGAGTCCGAAGCGGCCCGCGCCCGGCTGGACGCGATCGCGACCGAGACGGACGGGTTCGCCCTGGCCGAGATCGACCTCGGGATCAGGGGCGAGGGCGAGATCCTCGGCACCCGCCAGCACGGGCTGCCGCGCTTTCGCGCCGCCTCCCTGCCGGAGGACACGGCGCTGCTGCTCGAGGCGCGCCGGCGAATCCTCGAGCTTCGATCGCGGCATGGTTCCCTGGAGGCTCCGGAGCTCGGGCCGCTGATGGACGAGGCACGCCGCCGGTTCGGCGACGAGCGGCTCGAGCCGATCCCGGCGTGAGGGTGACCGGCGGCGAGCTGGGCGGCCGGCGGCTGCGGACGCCGCGCCGTGGGGCGGAGCTGAGGCCGACCAGCGATCGGGTCCGGGAGGCGATCTTCTCGATCCTCGGCGACGTCTCCGGCGCCCGGGTGCTCGATCTCTTCTGCGGGACGGGGGCGCTCGGGATCGAGGCGCTCTCGCGAGGGGCCGCGAGCGTGGTGATGGTCGACACCAAGCCGGCCGCGGCGCGCCGCAATGCGCAGGAGCTCGGGCTGGGGGAGAGGGCGGAGGTGGTTCGCGCCGACGCCGCCCGTTTCCTGCGCGGCGCCGAGCAGGGGGCCTTCGACCTCGTGCTCTGCGACCCGCCCTATAGACTCGCCGACCGCCTTGCCCGAGAGCTCGATCCGCTCATACGACGCACGCTGGCGCCGGGAGGAAGGGTGGTAGTCGAGTCCTCGCCCGAGCGGCCGCTACCAGTGGCCCTGCCGGTGGTGCGCGAGCGCCGCTACGGCGACACCTTGGTCGTCATCCACGTGAATCCCCTCACCACCCACACAGAGGAGCCCGAATGACCGCCGGCAGCGAGCGGGTCGCGGTCTGCCCCGGCAGCTACGACCCCGTCACCAACGGGCACGTCGACATCATCACCCGCACCGCGCGGGTCTTCGAGCGGGTCGTGGTCGGGGTGGTCAACCGCCCGGTGCGCAAGGAGAACACCCTGTTCACGGCCGAGGAGCGCAAGGCGTTCATCGAGGCCGCCACCGCCGATCTGGGCAACGTCGAGGTGGAGGTGATGTCGAACCTGCTGGTCGAGTTCGCCAAGAACCACGGCGCCAGCGCGGTGATCAAGGGCCTGCGGGCGATCTCCGACTTCGAGTACGAGTTCGAGATGAACCAGCTCAACCGCAAGCTGGCGCCGGACATCGAGAGCATGTACATCTTCGCCTCCGCCAACTACAGCTTCCTCTCCTCGACCGGGGTGAAGGAGATCGCGACCTTCGGCGGCGACGTCTCCGACCTGGTTCCCGGGCCGGTCGCCGAGGCCCTCGCGGAACGCCTCGCCCGCTAGGCCTTCCCGTCACGCATGGATGGTGGGCGCGAGCTTGCAGTTCGGCATCGAATTGACAAGCAGAATCGCCGTCGATCCCGGGTGCGTAAGCTTTAGACCCAGCTCATGGACGTCCTAGTTCTCATCGACAAGCTCGACGACCTGGTCCACAACGCGCGGCCGGTGCCGCTCACCGATCAGGTGCGCGTCGATCGCGAGGAGATCTACGACCTGCTCGACCAGATGCGGGCCACGATCCCCGAGGAGATCAAGCAGGCGCGCTGGATCGTCAAGGAGCGCCAGGAGATGCTCGCCGAGGCGAAGCGCGAGGCCGAGCGGATCGTCAAGGAGGCCCGCGAGCAGCAGGCCCGCCTCGTCGCCAACGAGGAGATCACCCGCCAGGCCGAGCGGGCCGCCGAGGAGATCGTCGAGGAGGCCCGGGAGCGCGAGCGGGAGATCCGCCTCGGCGCCGAGGACTACGCCGACGACATCCTCTCCACGCTCGAGGTCAACCTGCAGAAGTTCCTCCAGGCGGTACAGCGCGGTCGCGACCGCCTCCAGGGCCGCGAGCGCGAGCCCTCCGAGATCGGCTGACCCTCAGCCACCTACACGCTCGGCGCAGCGAGCTCTGCCTGGAGCAATGGGTTCTCGATCTCCCGGCTGAGCGCTCTCGCAGCCTGAGTCACGTCTGACTCGCCCAGACGAGCGCGGTGGAGTAGAGCGCGGGCCACCAGCTCGCGCAGCGTCGCTCGCGACGCCGTCTCCTCGAGCCGCCCGGCCAGCTCTCGCGCCCGATCCTCCTCGCGGGTGATCGCGAGCCCGGCGGCGGCATCGAGCACCCAGGCGTGCGCCCACTCGTAACGATCGGGCCATCGACTGCAGCGGGTTCGCGCCTCCTCCAGCCACCGGCCGGCCTGCTGGGCATCGCCGCGCTCCGCGGCGAGCAACCCGATCCCGCGCGCGGCGAACGCCTCCCAGCAGGGATCCTCGATCTCGCAGGCGAGCGTGAAGGCGCGCTGGTAGCGCTCCTCGGCTTGGTCGCCCAGGCCGCGCAGTCGATCGACCTCTGCCCGAACGGTCTCGGGCCACGGCACGAAGGCGAGCCACCGTTCGGCCCTCGCGTCCTCGATCGCCGTCTCCGATCGCGTCTCCGCCTCGGCGAGCTCCCCGCGCAGGAGGTGCGCGCGGGCCAGAACCGTCCCGCTGAAGGCGATCTGCCGACGATCACCTGCGCTTCCGGCGCGTTCGATCGATTCGCGAAGCGACTCGAGCGCGACCTCATAGTCGGCGGTGTCCGAGCTCTGCAGGCCGTTCACCCCAAGCACCGCCGCGATCTCATCGTCGCCCTCCGCCAGCTCGGCTGCGCGCTGCAGGTGGGAACGGGCCTGTTCGCGCCGGCCCGCCACGGCGCCGATCCAGCCCAGCTCGCGATGAGCTGTGGTCGCGATCCTGCGGGTACCGGCCTCGTCGGCGAGCACCAGCGCCCGGTGGAGGCTGGCGGCCCCCTCCTCATCCCACCCTCGCACCGAGTGGATCAGGGCCATGCCCAGGGCGGTCAGGGTCTCCGCTCGAAGGGCCGGATCGTGGGTGCGGGCGG
>JBOGZI010000227.1:0-5296 GCA_050697275.1 Solirubrobacterales bacterium
AGGCGCGGGAGGCGGACGCCGTGCTCGGCGGAGGCGGCTATGTCGCCGGCCCCGCCGGGCTCGCCGCGGTGCGGATGGGCCTGCCGCTGATCCTGACCGAGGCCGACAGCCATCTCGGTCTGGCCAACCGGCTGCTCGCGAGGCGCGCCCGACGCGTCTGCCTCGCCTTCCCGATCCCGGGCCGGGAGGGCGATCCCTACCTGGTCACCGGCCGGCCCGTCCAGCGGGCGGTGCTGGAGGCCGATCGCGCTGCCGCGCGCGAGCGCTTCGAGCTGGGCGGCGAGGATCGCGTCCTCGCCGTCTTCGGGGGAAGCCAGGGCGCCCGGTCGCTCAACCGGGCGGCGCTCGAAGCCTTCGCGACCGAGGACGGCGCAAAGGTGATCCACGTCGTCGGCCGGCGCGACTACGCCGAGCTTCGCCACGGCCTCGGGCTCGCCGGTTCGCCCCCGGGGTACCGGCTGCTCGAGTACGAGCCCCATCTGGGAGACGTGCTCGCCGCCTGCGACCTGGTGCTGGCCAGGGCCGGCGGCTCGGTGTTCGAGATCGCCGCGGCGGGGCGCCCCGCGGTCCTCGTGCCCTACCCGCACGCAACCGCGGACCACCAGACCGCCAACGCCCGCTGGATGGCCCAGGGAGGTGGTGCCGTGGTGATTCCGGACAGCGAGCTGACTCCGCCGCGGCTCAGGGACACGGTCCACTCCCTGCTCGCGGACCGGGCTCGCCTCGCTGAGATGTCCGCCGACTCGCGGCGCCTCGCCAAGCCCGATGCGGCCGAGCGGGTCGCTCGGGAGGTGCTGGATGCGGTGCGCGAGCGCAGCTCGGAGGGCACCGCGTGAAGCGCAAACTCCACTTCATCGCGATCGGGGGGGCCGGGATGAGCGGCCTGGCGCTGATCTGCGCGCGGCTCGGCGCGGAGGTGAGCGGGAGCGACCGCGCCGAGTCCTCTTATGTGGAGCGTCTGCGAGCGGCGGGGATCGACCCGTGGATGGGCCATGACGCCGAGCAGGTGCCGCCCGACGCCGAAATCGTCGTCTCCACCGCGATCGCCGAGGACAACCCCGAGCTGGTGCGCGCCCGCGAGCGCGGCCAGCGGGTGCTGCACCGCGGTGAGCTGCTAGCCGAGCTCTGTGCGGAGCGGCGGCTGCTCGCCGTCGCGGGGACACACGGCAAGACGACCACGGCCGCGATGTGCATCCACGCCCTCCGCGCCGTCGGGGCCGACCCCTGCTTCCTGCTGGGCGGCGAGCTGCCGGGCGCCGGACCGGATGGCGAGCCGAGCAACGCCGGCTGGGGTGAGGGCGAGTGGATCGTCGCCGAGGCCGATGAGAGCGACGCGAGCTTCCTGCAGCTGAAGCCCGAGGTGGCGGTGATCACCAACCTCGAGCTCGACCACCATTCCCGCTGGGGCTCACTGGCCGAGCTGGCCGAGGCCTTCGCCGCCTTCGTCTCGGCGGCACGCGGGATCGTGGTCGGCGCCGAGGTCGAGCTGCCCGGGCGGACGGCGCAGACCGTGGTGCGGTTCGCCGTCGAGCGGGCGGACGCCGAGCAGCCGGTCGACGCGGACCTGGTCGCGAGCGAGGTCGTGACCGAGGGGGGCGGCAGCCGCTTCCGGGCGCGGGGCCCGGGGATCGACCTCCAGGTCGCGCTCCCCGTCCCCGGGCGCCACAACGTCGCCAACGCCCTGGCGGCGCTGGGCGGCCTCAGTCTCGCCGACGCCGACGTCGAGGCCTGCGCCGAGGCATTGGCGAGCTTCCCGGGCGTGTCCCGTCGCCTGGAACACAAGGGGGAGCGCAACGGAGCCGCGATCTACGACGACTACGCCCACCATCCGACCGAGGTCGCCGCCGCCCTCGAGGCGGCGCGGGAGCTGGGGCCGCGGAGGCTGATCGCCGCCTTTCAGCCGCATCTCTACTCCCGCACCAAGGCCCTGGCGAGCGAGCTCGGCGCCGCCCTGAGCGCGGCCGACGAGGTGGTGGTGCTCGACGTCTATCCGGCCCGCGAGCAGCCGGTCGGCCCGCTGGAGGGGGTGAGCGGGCTGCTGGTCGCCGACGCCGCGGCCGATCACGGCGGCGGGCGCCCGGTCTGGTGGCTGCCCGACGCCAAGCTTGCGGAGGCCGCGCTCGCGCCGCGCCTTCGGGACGGCGACCTGCTGATCACGATCGGCGCGGGGGACATCTTCCGGCTGGCCGAGGCCCTGGCGCGGGACGGGGGAGGGCGGGCGCCGTGACGCCTCCGGCCGGGGTCGAGACGGACTATCCGCTCTCGCGGCTCACCACCGTGCGGACGGGCGGGCCGGCGGACTTCTTCGCCCGCCCGGGCTCCGAGCAGGAGCTGGTCGAGCTGCTCGCGTGGGCCAAGGGCGAGGGGCTCGGCCTCGGGGTGGTGGGGTCTGGGTCGAACCTGCTCGTCTCGGACGAGGGGTTCCGCGGCCTCGTCCTCAAGCTGGACGGCGAGCTGACCGAGTTCGAGCGCCACGGATCCCGGGTCGAGGCCGGAGGGGGCGCGCGGCTTCCGTCCGTCGCCGCGAAGGCCGCGGGATGGGGTCTGACCGGCCTCGAGTTCGGGGTGAACATCCCGGGAACCGTAGGTGGCGCGGTGCGGATGAACGCGAACGCCTATGGCGGAGAGCTCGGTCGGGTGCTCGAGTGGGTCGCGGTCTGCACCGAGGGGGGCGTGGACACCCGGCGCCCTGAGGACCTGGGGTTTCGCTACCGGGCCTCGGACCTCGGGGAGGGCGAGGTGGTCTCGCGAGCCTCGTTCGTCCTCAGCGAGGCGGATGCCGCCGAGGTCAAGTCGACCATGGCAGGTATGCGCGACCGCCGCCGGGAGGCGCAGCCCTCCGGGATCAAGACCTTCGGCTCCACCTTCGTCAACCCCGGCGACCCCCGCGCCGGGGGGCGCTCCGCCGGGCAGCTGCTCGATGCCGCCGGCTGCGGGGGGCTGGAGCGCGGCGGGGCGCGACTCTCGCCCAAGCACGCCAACTTCGTCGAGAACACCGGAGAGGCGACCACCGCCGAGGTGCTCGCCGTGATGGCGGCGGCGAGGCGCGGCGTCCACGAGCAATTCGGGGTGGTGCTCGAGCCAGAGGTCCAGGTGCTCGGCGAGGTCGAGTGGCCCGAGGACTGGAGCCTCGAGCCATGACCGCCGCGAGGGTCTGGCGCCGGCGCCTGATCGCGATCGCCGCGCTCGCCGCGATCGTGTTCGCCGGCTACATGCTCTGGCTTCGGAACGCCTCCTGGTTCTCGGTCGACGAGGTCCGGGTGGACGGGGTGACCGCCAACCGCGATCAGGTGACCGGGGCCCTCGCCCAGGCCGCCGCCGGGATGACCACCCTCCACATCCGCGACGACGAGCTGCGTGAGGCCGTCTCCGGCTTCCCCACGATCGCCTCGATCAAGGCGGAGGCGAGCTTCCCCCACGAGCTCCACATCACGGTCACCGAGCGGCCGCCGGTCGCGGTCGGGGAGGTGGGCGGCGAGCGGATGCCGGTCTCGGCCGACGGCTACCTGCTCGCCGGGGTGGAGTTCGACCCCAAGCAGCTCCCCTCGCTCGATGCCGGCGGCGCAGAGGGGCCGCGGCTGGGCGAGGAGGGCGCGGCCCAGGCCACGATCCTGGGGGCCGCGCCGGACCCGCTCGCCGAGCGGCTCGAGGCGGCGAGCTGGGACGAGAGCCGCGGCGGTGTCGTGGTCGACCTCGATGGCGCCCCCGAGCTTCGCTTCGGCGACGGCTCCGCGGCCGAGTCGAAGTGGCGCGCGGCCGCGGCGGTGCTGGTCGATCCGGAGCTGACGGCGTTCTCGTATCTCGACGTCAGCGTCCCGGAGCGGCCGGTAAGCGGGGGCTGAGCGGTCCGACCGCCCCGCCAATCCGTCCGCCTGCAACGCGACGTGCAGCCGGCGGGACTCGAAGCCGGCGGATCCGGCCGCCCTCGGGGCGGTGGGGCTGGACCCACGAAACCCCTGGTTTGCAGGCGCATTTCGGCCCCTCAACCAACCCTCAGCCTCTATCTCGACGGAAGGCTGACTACGCCAGAACTCTCAAGCAAGACTTGAGAGTCCAGGCACGGCCGGGCGTTGACAGGCTCTAGGCTTTGCCTTACTTTCATTAGCTCTCAAGCCGCATCCGGCGGCCTGGGATCGGAGCAAGGCCAACTCGATGGAGACCTCCTACCTCGCCGTAATCAAGGTCGTGGGCGTCGGCGGTGGCGGCTCGAACGCCGTCAGCCGGATGGTCGACGCTGGGCTGCGCGGGGTCGAGTTCATCGCGGTCAACACCGACGCGCAGGCCCTGCAGGCCTGCGACGCCGACGTCAAGATCGGGATCGGGCACAACCTCACCAAGGGGCTCGGCGCGGGCGCCAATCCGGAGGTCGGGGCCGGCGCGGCCGCCGAGTCCCGCGACGACGTCAAGGACGCGCTCAAGGGCGCGGACATGGTCTTCATCACCTGCGGTGAGGGAGGCGGCACCGGAACCGGCGCCGCGCCGGTGATCGCCGAGATCTCCAAGCAGGAGATCGGGGCGCTCACGGTCGGGGCCGTGACGAAGCCGTTCGAGTTCGAGGGCAAGAAGCGGATGTCGGTGGCCGAGGAGGGGGTCGAGCGCATGCGCAAGGAGGTCGACACCCTGATCGTCGTCCCCAACGAGAAGCTGCTCCACATCGTCGAGCGGCGGACCACGATCCTCGAGGCCTTCCGCGAGGCGGACGACATCCTCCGCCAGGGCGTGCAGGGCATCACCGACCTGATCACGATTCCCGGGCTGATCAACCTCGACTTCGCCGACGTGCGACTGGTCATGCACCAGGCCGGCTCGGCGCTGATGGGGGTCGGGACCGGGAGCGGTGAGAACCGCGCCGTGGAGGCGGCGAAGAACGCGATCACCTCGCCGTTGATCGAGGAGAAGATCGACGGCGCCAAGGGCATGCTGCTCAACGTCACCGGCGGCGAGGACCTCGGCCTCTTCGAGGTCAACGAGGCCGCCCGGATGGTGATGCAGACCGCCGACGCGAACGCAAACGTCGTCTTCGGCGCCGTGGTCGACTCCTCGATGCACGAGGAGGTCCGCGTCACGGTGATCGCCACGGGCTTCGAGGGCTTCGAGATGATCGCCAGGGCGCCCGAGTTCACGGCGCGTCGCAGCAGCCGGCGGCCGGCCGCGGTCCGCGAGCCGGGCGGCGACTCGCTCAACGACCTTCGCATCTCCGAGACGGACATCGACGTTCCGGACTTTCTGAAGTAGCACCGGCGGATAGGCGCGCGGGTCCTGTCGCGGCGGTGCCCCCACCCCTGCGGTATGGGAA
>JBOGZI010000228.1:0-8426 GCA_050697275.1 Solirubrobacterales bacterium
GGGCGTGGTGGTCGGAGGGGCCGACCTGGCTGCGGGAGGTGCTGCGCGCGGCGGGGACCGAGGGCATCCGGCTGCTCACCCTGCCCCACGCCCTGCAGGAGCACGAGCCGGAGGAGCGCCCGGTGCGCGAGTCCAGCTGGGGGCAGGGGAAGACGCTCGAGACCTGGGACTCGCCCCCCGTCGCCGACCTCGTCTGGGGGGCGAGGAGGCTCGAGCTGCGCCTGCTGCGGGGGCTCCGGGAGAGGAGCCTTGAGCCGGCCGCCGCCGCGCGCGCCGCGCGTGAGCTGCTCGCCGTCCAGTCCAGCGACTGGGCCTTCATGGACCACCGCGGCCAGGCGGGCGACTATCCCTTCGGCCGCGTCTTGGGCCATGCGGAGGCGATGCTGGAGGCCATAGAATCGGACGCGGCTCCGGAGCCGGGCATGCGCAACCTCGCCCCCGACCTCCGCCTGGCGCCGCTGCTGGAGCCCTGAAGGGAGGACCGCCTTCGATGACCACGCCTCGAGTCCTAGTGCTCTCCTGGGAGTACCCGCCGCTGATCGAGGGCGGCCTGGCTCGCGTGGTCCGCAAGCAGGCCGAGGGGCTGGTCGAGCTGGGCACCGAGGTGCACGTGCTGACCCGCGGCGGCGAGGAGTCCCCTGCGGAGGAGGAGGTGGCCGGGGTCCACGTCCACCGCGTCCGCGAGCCCACCCGCCCCGCCGAGCTCAACGAGTTCGTCGCCTGGGTTGAGCGGATGAACTCCGACATGCTCGCCGCGGGCGTGGAGCTGGGCGACCGCCTCGACTTCGACGTCGTGCACGGTCACGATTGGCTGGTCGCCAACGCCTGCGACCACCTCGCGAAGCGCTTCGGGGCGCCGCTCATCACCACCATCCACGCCACCGAGTACGGTCGCCATCAGGGCTGGGTCAACAAGCACCCGCAGACCTACATCCATGGGGTGGAGCGCTGGATCACCAACCGCTCCGACCGGGTGCTCGCCTGCTCGACCTTCATGCGCGAGCAGATCGTCGACATCTTCGGCGTCGACCCCGACCGGGTCGAGGTGATCCCGAACGGGATCGACCCCGAGGACCTGCAGCCCCAGGACGACGAGGAGCTGCGCCGGCTGCGCGCCCAGTTCGCCGAGCCCGAGCAGTCGCTGGTCCTGCTGGTCGGCCGGCTCGTCTACGAGAAGGGCTTCCAGATCGCGCTGGAGGCGCTGCCGGCGATCATCGAGCGCCTCCCCGACACACGCTTCGTGGTCGCCGGCTCCGGCACCCACGAGGAGGAGCTCCGACGCCAGGCCGAGGAGCTCGGCCTGATGGAGCACGGCACCTTCGTCGGCTGGATCGGCGACGACGTCCTGCACTCGCTCTACCGCATCGCGGACGTCTGCGTGGTGCCCTCGATCTACGAGCCCTTCGGCCTGGTGGCGCTGGAGGCGATGGCCTCGAGCTGCCCCTGCATTGTCGCCGACACCGGCGGGCTGCGCGAGGTGGTGCCCCACGACGAGGTCGGGCTGCGCTTTCGTGCACGCGACCCGGAGTCGCTCGCGGAGATGACCGTGCGGATGCTCGACGACGCCGAGCTCTGCAGGCGGCTCACCGCGGAGGCTTTCGAGCACCTGCGTAGCTTCGACTGGGGCGACGTGGCCGAGCGCACGGCCGCGATCTACGCCGAGCTCTCCGGCACCCCCGCATCGGCGAGGGGCTGATGAGCCGCCTGCCGGAAGGACGCCGGGAGGTCTATCCCTCCAAGCGGGCGGCGGGGGATCGGAAGGGACCGGACTTCGGCCCGGGTCTGAACGTGAGCGTGCCGATCTCCTTCGGCCTGCCGCTGATCGTGATCGGGCTGTTCATGGGGATCACGGGCGCGACCAGGGACCAGCTGCTGCTGCTCGTCCCCGGTGCGATCGCCTTCATGCTCGGGATCGCGCTGTTCGCCTCCGGCAAGCGCCTCTAGCGCCGCTTCTTCCCCTTCCTCTTCCCCTTCCCCTTCTTCTTTCCCTTCTTGCGCTTCGCGCAGCCCTTCTTCTTCTTGGTCTTCTTCTTCTTCTTCTTGGCGGCGGCCGCCTTCTTCGTGCCCCGCCTGCCCCTCTTCTTGCCCTTCTTCTTGCCCTTCTTCTTGCCCTTCGTCACCTTGCACTTCCGCGCCGGCACGCAGCCCTCGACCGCCGCCGGAGTGGTTCCGGAGCTGCTCGCGCCGCTGTGGGAGATGAAGCCCGTGTAGAACGTCGCGGAGGGCGGCAGGCAGACGTCCCGGTTGGCGATCAGCAATCCACCGGCGCCGCCGCTGAAGCGCAGCTCGAAGTTGGAGATCGGGATGTCGGGGAGCCCGGCGAAGGTGGTCGAGTTGTCGAACCCGAGGGCACCGGTCAGCAGGAGCCGCAGGGGGCCGCTGAGATCGAGCCCGATCTTCGCGAGCGCGCCCGGGTTGTCCACCAGCAGGACCGGGCCGCTGAGCGCCTGGCTGAGCAGCGGTGAGGTCGCGGTCGCGGTGCCGACCACGCTGGACGCCGGGCAGCTTCCGGCCTGGAAGTTCGGAATCGGGCAGACCTCGCCCGGCACGATCTGACCGAGGTCGGCGCCGAAGTCGCCCGGGACCAGCACGACCGCGTTCCGGAGCCCCGCCTCGCCGTTGTCCTGCGCGATCGCGGTGCTGAGCGTGGGCTTCTGACCCTTGGCGAACGCTCCCGGAACCGTCACCTTCGCGCTGAAGCTGGGCGAGAAGGGAAGGGCCCCGCAGTTGGTGGGCGTGAACGTGTCGCCGCCGCCGGCGACGCTGCCCGGCGACGCATAGGAGTTGGCCGTGATCGTGGTGGTGGCCACGGCGCAGGAGGTGGGGTTGCGGGCGAAGGGCTGACCGCCCACGCTGCCCTCCAGCGCCACCGTCATCCCGGTGATCTGGATCGGGGCCCCGACCCCCAACGTGGTGTTGGCGGTGTTCGGGGTGTCGTTGATCACCGAATCCAGCCCGAAGTCAGGCCGAAGCTCGGCGCCCGACTGGATGATGATGTTCTCTAGCAGCACGCCACCGAGCGGCGGCACCAGCACGATGCCGAAGCGGGCGGGCTCGCCGGGCCGCGGCACCAGGTTGTAGAGGTTGCCCGTGACCGTCTGGGGAACGATCCCGAGCACGGTGAGCTCGGTGGTGAGATCGCCGACGTCGCTCGCCGCCGGACAGGCGTTGGCGTTGAGCTGCGCGACGGTGCACTGCGGCGGGCCGGTCGGATTCGCGACCATTCCCGGCGGCAGGCCGATCCGGAGGTCCTGCACCTGGTCGCCGGCCTCGCCGAAGGTGACGGAGATGGTGAAGTCGCTGTTGGCCCCGGCCTGGGGGTTCGTCGGCTGCGCCGAGAAGCTGGAGACCGTCAGCGCATGGGCGGAAGCTGGAATCGCCAGGGCGCCGATGGCGATCGCGAGAGAAAGAACCGTCCGTGGCCTCATGCTTCAACCCCCCAAATTTCAGTTAGGCGTCATGCCCGAAATCCGAGTATATGCACAGTCCACCGGCGCGCGCGCCGATCTGGCCAAGCGGAGCGCGCGGCGATTGGCTTCGCCAGTCAGGGGCGCTCGAGCACGCCCTCGCCCTCGGGCTCGACCGGGTCGGGCCAGCGCAACCGCTCCGGCGGCTCCCGCATCCGGATCACCCGGGCGGGGACGCCGCCGACAACCGCGTTCGCCGGCACGTCCTTGGTGACAACCGTGTTGCTGCCGACGATCGAGTTGTCCCCGACCCGCACTCCGCGCAGGAAGCAGGCGTTGTAGCCGACCCAGACGTTCGAGCCGACGATCGTCTCGCGCTTGTAGATCCCCTGCTGCCGGATCGGCCGATCCACCTCGACCACGCCGTGGTCGAAGTCGATGAACATCGCCCGGTCGGCGATCACGCACTGCTGGCCGATCCGTACCCGCCTGTAGGCGGAGACCGTGCACTCCTGCCCGAAGACCGTCTTGGCGCCGATCTCGACCACGCCCTCGTGAACGCGGATCTTGGTGCCGTCGCCGATCCAGCTGAAGCGCCCGAAGCGGATCTCGGCGCCCTTGGCGATCTGGAGCTGGAGGTGCTTGCCAAAGAAGACCGGTCCCTCGGTCTTCCAGCGCCAGCCGGCTGGGGTGACCAGCCGCCGCCAGCAGTAGCGCCAGAGCAGCCGCGCGTAGCGCAGGTTGAGCATCCCGTTCCGCCGCAGAAATCGAAGTAGCCGCACGGCGGCGGATCATAGGTTCGCCGGACCCCACATCTAGACTCCGGCCCCGATGGCCAAGGCCGCCGAGAAGACCGGCTCGCTCGCCGAGCGCCTGCTCGCCGGGGACAAGCGCGCTCTGGCGCAGGGAATCTCGCTGATCGAAAACGACGATCCGGCCGGCTGGGAGCTGGTGCGGGAGGTCTATCCCCGCACCGGGAAGGCGCGGATCGTCGGTCTGACCGGCCCGCCCGGAGTGGGCAAGAGCACCCTGATCAGCGCGCTCACCGGCGAGTTGCGGAAGGCGGATCGCGACGTGGCCGTGCTCTCGATCGATCCCTCGAGTCCGTTCACCCGCGGCGCGCTGCTCGGCGACCGCATCCGCCTCTCCGAGCACTTCCTCGACAAAGGGGTCTTCATCCGCTCGATGGCGAGCCGAGGCGCCCTCGGCGGCCTCTCCGAGGCCACCCTGCAGGCGGCGCTGCTGATGGACGCCTCCGGCAAGGACGACGTCATGATCGAGACGGTCGGGGTCGGCCAAGCGGAGATCGACATCGTCGATCACGGTGACACCGTGGTGCTGGTGCTGCAGCCGGGCTCGGGCGACTCGATCCAGGCGCTGAAGGCGGGGGTGATGGAGATCCCGGACCTGATCGTGGTCAACAAGGCCGACCACCCGATGACGGACACGATGGTCCGGGAAATCCGCGGCGTGCTCTCGCTCGGCCCGAGCGGCACCTGGAAGGTGCCGATCCTGCGCACCGAGGCGGCCAAGGGGGAGGGGTTCGCCGAGCTGGCCGAGAAGATCACCGAGCACGGCGCGCACATCGAGGCCGAGGGAACGCTGGACAAGCGTCGCGCCAGGAACCTCCGGAACGAGGTCCTGGAGCTGGCGGCCGCCCGGCTCCGCCGCGGCCTCGAGGCCCGGGTCGCCGACGACCCGGAGGTGGCGAAGCTGCTCGAGCAGGTGGTGAGGCGCGAGCTCGATCCTGCCAGCGCCGCCACCGAGCTGCTCGAGCGCGATGGCTGAGGCGGCCGCCCCGGCCCGGCCTGACTTCCCCTCGCTGGAAGAGGCGGTCCGCTGGATCGGAGTGCGGATCGACGGCCGGGGCGAGCGCGGCCTCGGCAGGCTGGCCGGGCTACACGTGGACGCCGAGGGCGGCGGGCCCCGCTGGGCGGTGATCCGGCTCGGCCCGATCAAGGGCTGCACGGCGATCCCCTTCGCGCACGTCGTCGAGGGCGCCGGTCGCCTCTGGGCCGCCTATGAGCGCGACCGGGTTCGCTCTGCGCCGCGAGTCAAGCCGGACGAGGCACTCACCGCCCTGCAGGAGCTCGAACTCTGCGCCCACTGGGCGATTCGCGAGGGCAAGGACCGCGCCGCCGAGGTCGCCGGGCGCGACGCCGGCGAGATCAGCGCCGTCCCCGCCGAGAACGTCAGCGCCGGGGCCCTTGTCGACTAGCGGCTCGCGGATCCACTGGCGAAGGTGAGCAGTCGAGCTCCGGCTCGCGGGCGGTCGATTTTCGCGTACAGTGAGCCGCGGGGGGTCTACTCGAGGAGGTTGCCATGCTTCGGAAGCTGCGTGCAAATCTCGGTCGTCAGTCGCCGGCGCTCGTCGGTAGCCGGCCTGGCGCTGTTCGTCGCGCTCGGAGGGGGCTCCTACGCGGCCCTCAAATCAGGCGAGTCGGGCGGGGACCAGGCCGCGAACAAGGCGGCGAAGAAGGGCAAGCGCGGCCCACGAGGCCCAGCGGGCCCAGCGGGCCCGGCGGGCCCGGCGGGCCTGTCCGGCCCGCAGGGGCTCCAAGGTCAGCCTGGTCCGGCCGGCTCGAACGCCAGCTTCCCTGGGACCCTGCCGAGCGGCCAGACCCTGAAGGGCACCTACGTGGCCCGCGCGACCTCGAACGCCGACCTCGCCGCCCCGACCGCCCAGCGAGCGGCGGCCTCGATCTCGTTTGTGATCCCGCTTGCCTCGGAGCCCCAGGTGGGGATGGTGCGGGAGGCCGCCCTCGCGGAGGGACTCGATCCCAGTGCGGCCCGCTGCCCCGGCAGTCCGGCCAACCCTCAGGCGGCCCCGGGAGAGCTCTGCATCTATGAGACCAATCGGCTAAACGCCTCGGCCCCCGCCGAGTCTCCCACCCCGGACCTATGTGACCCGGCTGGCCTTACCTGCAATAACGTCGGCGGGTTCATCGGCACGCGGGAAGGGGTGTACCTGCAGTTCGGCCCCGATGCGATAAACGAGAACTACGGCTCATACGGGACCTGGGCGGTCACCGCCCCATAGATGTAGATACGGCTAGCAGCCGAGCTGGCGGGCGATCACCATCTGCTGCACCTCGTCGGTGCCCTCGCCGATGGTGAGGATCTTGGCGTCGCGGTAGAAGCGGCAGACCGGGTACTCCTCGATGTAGCCGTACCCGCCGTGGATCTGGACGGCCTCCTCGGTGGCGCGGACCGCGAGCCGGCCGGTGATCAGCTTCGCCTGGGCGGCGGTCAGGGTGAACGGCTCGCCGCGGTCCTTCTGCACCGCGGCGCGGTAGACCAGGAGCCTGGCGGCCTCGATCGCGGACGAGAGGTCGGCGATCTTCGCCTGGATCGCCTGAAACTTGGAGATCGGCTGGCCGAACGCGCGTCGCTCCTTCGCATATGAGAGCGCCTCGTCCAGCGCCCCCTGCGCCAGCCCGACCCCCATCGCCGCAACCCCGATCCGGCCGCCGTCGAGGATCTGCATGAACTGCTTGAAGCCCTCGCCTCGGCGGCCGAGCAGGTTCGCCTCGGGTACGCGGCACTCGTCGAAGGTGAGGGGGCGGGTGTCGGAGGCGTTCCAGCCCATCTTGCGGTAGGGCTCGCCCACCTCGTAGCCGGGGGCGCCGGCCGGGACGATCAGGTTGGAGATCTCCTTGGCACCGTTCGACTCACCGGTGACCGCGGTGATCGTGACGCAGCCGGAGATCTCGGTGCCGGCGTTGGTGATGAACTGCTTCGCCCCGTTCACCACCCACTCGCCGTCCTCGAGCTTGGCCGTGGTTTTCGTGTTGGCGGCGTCCGAGCCGGCCTCGGGCTCGGTCAGGCCGAACGAGGCGAGCTTGCCGCCGCTGACCAGCTGCGGCAGCCAGTCGTCCTTCTGCTCGTCGGTGCCCCAGAGGTGGATCGGCATCGTGCCGAGCGAGGTGTGGGCGGCCATCGTGATCGCCACCGAGGAGTCCACCCGGGTGAGCTCCTCGACCGCGAGCGCGTAGGCGAGGGTGTCCGCGCCGCCACCGCCGTAATGCTCGGGGAAGGGGATCCCCATCAGCCCGAGCTTCCCCATCTTCTCCACCAGCTCGTAGGGGAAGCGGTGCTCGCGATCCAGCTCCTCGGCGACCGGTGCCACCTCCTGGCGGGCGAAGTCGCGGACGGTGTCGCGCAGCAGCCGCTGCTCGTCGCTCAGCTCGAAGTCCATGCGCCGCGCGGAGTGAAGCACAGGGCGGCGGGCGGCAATTGGCGCGTTGTTTCGGAATAGCCGAAGGAAAGCGCCAATCGCCCTGGCAACTACGCCGCTTTCAGCGATTCCACGGCCGCGGCCATCCCCGGCCCCTCGACCGCCCGCGCCTCGCGCACCTCGAGCTCCTTGCCGCAGCGCTCGCAGATGCGGCGGTCGTTGACCCGACCGCCGCATTCGCCCTTGTGGACCACGACCATCGGCGGGCCGCCGGACAGCGGCTCGTGCTTGTCGCCCCAGTGCATCAGTGCCACCATCACCGGCCAGAGGTCGAGCCCCTTCTCGGTGAGGAAGTACTCGTGGCGCTCGGGCCGCTCGCTGTAGGGGCGCCGCTCGAGGATTCCCTCGTCCACCAGGCGCTGCAGCCGCCCGGCGAGGATGTTGCGGGCCACCCCCAGGGAGCGCTGCATCTCGCTGAACTTCCGGTGCCCGTTGAAGACCTCGCGGATCACCAGGATCGTCCAGCGCTCCCCGATCAGGTCGAGGCTGCGGGCGATCGAGCAGATCTGCCCCTCGTAGGCGTTGCCGAGCATGGGTGTGATCTTCGCACACTCAGTTGCATCATGCAACCAGCGCTGCTAGCTTCACGTCACGAGGTTTTTCCAGCACCGAGGCCCGAAGGGGGCTGAAGATGAGATCACTCGAGTTCAGGTTCCATCCGCAGAAGGTCAAGATCAGCGCCGAGGAGATCCTCGCCGATCTCAACTACCCCGCCGGCACGCCGCGCCGCGCCCCCGTCCGCGAGGCGGAGCGCGCCCGCCGCACCCCGCGCCGGTGAGCAC
>JBOGZI010000229.1:0-6412 GCA_050697275.1 Solirubrobacterales bacterium
TCACCGAGCGCTCCTCCGCCGCCGCCAGGATCCGCCCCAGCGCGGAGCCGATCCCGTCCACCAGCTCCCCGAGCCGCTCAGGTTCGAGACCGTGCAGCTCGCCGTAGACGTTGATCAGACCGCCCGCGTTGGCGATGAAGTCGGGTGCATAGAGCACGCCCCGCTCGCGCAGCCGCTCGGCGAGCGCGTCGCTCTCGAGGACGTTGTTGGCCGCGCCGCAGACGATCTCCGCCCGCAGCGCCTCGACCGTCGCCCGGTCGATCGCACCCCCCAGCGCGCAGGGTGCGAGCACCTCGCACTCGATCGTCATCGCCGCGTCCGGATCGGCCCAGCGGGCGCCGAGCCGGTCGGCGATCCCCCGCTTGCTCGCGTCGATATCGGAGACGACCAGCTCCGCGCCGGCCTCCGCGAGCCGCCCGGCGAGCCGGCCGCCGACGTGTCCAAGCCCGACCACCGCGATCGGCCTCCCGGCCAGCTCGGCCGACCCGTAGCGGTGCTCGCAGCAGGCGCGGATGGCCGCCTCGACGCCCAGGGCCGTAATCGGGCTGGGATCACCCGAGCCGCCCATCTCGCGCGGCTTGCCCGCCACGCGCTCGGTCCGTTCGGCGACCACCGCCATGTCCTCGACCGAGGTGCCAACGTCCTCGGCGGTGATGTAGCGGCCCTCGAGTTGCTCGACCGCGTCGGCGAGATCGAGCATCAGCTCCCGCCTCAGCCCAGGCGGAAGGTCATCAGCGGGCGCGCAGAGCACCGCCTTGCCGCCTCCAAGATCGAGCCCGGCCGCGGCCGCCTTGTAGGTCATCGCCTCCGAGAGCCGCAGGGCGTCGGCGATCCCGTCGCCGAGGGAGGGGTATCGCCACAGCCTGGCGCCGCCCAGCGCCGGCCCGATGGCCGTGGAATGAACCGCGATCGCCAGGTAGATCCCGGTTCGCTCCCCCCGGCCGACGACCAGCTCCTCGTGGTCGAGCAAGTCCGTGCTCATGGCTGCTCCCATCCCTCCAGTCGTGACTTGACGTCGCTGAGGAAGCGGGCGGCCTGCGCCCCGTCCAGGGCGCGGTGATCCCAGGACATGCAGAGGTAGGTGATCGGGCGGATCGAGATCGCCTCGTCGCCGGTTTCGTCCTCCACCACGACCGGCCGCTTCACCACCGCCTCCAGGTCGAGGATCGCGACCTGGGGCTGGTTGATGATCGGTGTCGCCAGCACGGCGCCGAACTGCCCCGGGTTGGTGATCGTGAAGGTGCCGCCGTGGACGTCATCGGGCTCGAGGCCGCCGGTGCGCGCGCGCTCGGCCAGGACGGCGATCTCGGCGGCGAGTCCCTCGAGGCTGAGCCGCTGCGCCCGGCGGATCACCGGCACGATCAGCCCCTTCTCGAGCGCCACCGCGATGCCGAGGTTGACGTCGTCGTGGTAGACGATCTCCTCGCCCTCGATCGAGGCGTTCAGCACCGGGTGCCTCTGCAGCTCGGCGACCGCGGCGGCGGCGACGAAGGCGAGGTAGGTGAGCGGCACTCCGCGGGCCGCCATCGGCTCCTTCAGCGCTCCTCGGGCCGCCACCACGCGGTGCAGGTCGACCTCGACGATCGTCGTGCAGTGCGCGGCCGTGCGGCGGCTCGCCGTCATGTGCTCGGCGATCAGCTTGCGCATCGGGGACATCGGCTCCCGGTGCCCGGGCACCATCGCCTCGGCGCCGTTGCCCGCACCAGCGGGGATGGACTGCGGCTCGGGCGCGGCTCGTTCCGTTTCCGGTTGCCTCTCCTCGGCCGGACGCTCGTGCTCATCCGGGACGTACGGGGACTCGATGTGCAGCGGCCGCTCGGGCGCGGGGGCCTCGTCCGCCCGCTTCGCCGGGGTCGGGGCCGGCGCGCCCGCCGCTCCGGACTCGACGAAGGCGAGCACGTCGCGCTTGCGGATTCGCCCGCCGATCCCGGTGCCCTCGACCTGGGAGAGGTCGACTCCGTGCTCCCCGGCGATGCGGCGAACGATCGGCGAATAGAAGCGGGAGCGGTCCGCCTCGCCGCCATTTTCCGGACGCGGCGGTGCGGGCCGGACTGCCTTGGCGGGCTCACCGGCCGCGGCGGCGGGCCGGCCGTCGCCATCTCCCTCATGCTCCTCCGGATGGGCCTCGCCGGGACGGGCGCCCGTGTCCAGCTCCGCCAGCGGGGTGCCGACCGCGACGGTGTCCCCCTCCTCGACCAGGGTCCTCGCGAACCGCCCCGCGGCCGGGGCGGGAATCTCGACGTCGACCTTGTCCGTGGTCACCAGGCAGACGGTCTCGTCGCGCTCGACCCAGTCGCCGGGCCGCTTCGTCCACTCGACGATCGTTCCCTCCGCGACCGAGACGCCCATCTGGGGCATCACGACCTGGACCGTGGTCTCAGTAGGCGAGGAGCTCACGGCAGGCCTCCTTCATCTGGTCGAGCTGGGGCAGCACCGCTTGCTCCAGCGGCGGGCTGAACGGGATCGGCACGTCGGGGGCGGTCAGCCGCCGCACCGGGCCGTCGAGCCACTCGAAGGCCTCCTCCGAGACGAGGCTGGCCACCTCGGCGCCCACGCCGCAGGAGCGGGTCGCCTCGTGGGCGACCAGCACCTTGCCGGTCTTGCGGGCGCTGGCCAGGATCGCCTCGGTGTCGAGCGGGCAGAGGGTGCGCAGGTCGATCACCTCGATGTCCTCGTCCAGCTCCTCGGCGGCCTGGAGGGCGAGCGGCACCGAGGAGCCGTAGGCGATCACGCTCATCTCCTCGCCGTCGCGCGCCACCCTCGCCTCGCCGAGGGGCACCGTGTGCTCCCCCTCGGGGACCTCGCCCTTGACGTGGCGGTAGAGCCCCTTGTGCTCCAGGTAGCAGACGGGATTCGGGTCGCGGATCGCGCTGGCCAGCAGTCCCTTGGCGTCCTCCGCGGTCGCCGGGGCGACCACCTTGAGGCCGGGAGCCTGCATGAACCAGGCCTCCGGGTTCTGGGAGTGGAACGGCCCGCCGGAGAAGCCCCCGCCGGAGGGCAGCCGCACCACCATCGGCACCGCCACCCCCTGCCGGTAGTGGAGCTTGGCGCCGACGTTGACCAGCTGGTCGAAACCGCAGGAGATGAAGTCGGCGAACTGCATCTCGCAGACCGGCCGCATCCCCTCGACGGCGGCGCCGATCGAGGCGCCGACGATCAGGTTCTCGGCGAGGGGGGTGTCGAGCACCCGGTCGGCGCCGAACTCCTCGATGAAGCCGTCGGTCACCTTGAAGGCCCCGCCGAAGGCGCCGATGTCCTCGCCCAGGCAGAAGACCGAGGGGTCGCGCCGCATCTCCTCGCGCAGGCCGTCGCTGATCGCCTGCAGGTAGGTCATCTCGGCCATCAGGCGGCCCTCCCCCGTCCGGCGACGCCCTCAGCCTGACCGTTGGACTTTCCGTTCCGGGTCGCTCCCGCGCCGTCTCCGTCGGCCGCCTCGGCGACGCCGGACGCTTCGCGCCAGCGCGACCAGGGCGCCTCGCCGTCGCCGAGGGGCTCCCAGCGCTCGGCGAAGACCCCCTCGGTGGCGACCTCCGGGTCGGACATCGGCGAGGCGAGCGCTCGCTCCGTGCACTCGTCCACGTACTCCGCGACCGAGCGCCGGATCGACTCGACCTCGTCGGGCTCGAACCCGTGCTCGTCCACCAGCCGCTTCGAGTAGAGCTCGATCGGGTCGCGCTGCGACCATTCCTCGAACAGCTCGTCCGGCACATAGCTCATGTCGTCGTGGGCGCCGTGCCCGTGCATGCGCATCGTGTGGCACTCGATCAGGGTCGGTCCCTCGCCCGCCCGGGCTCGGTCGATCGCGATTCGGGCCACCTCGAAGACGGCCTCCGCGTCGTTGCCGTCCACGCTCGCCCCCGGGAAGCCGTAGCCCGCCGCCCGCTGTACCGGGTCAACGGCGAACTCGAGCTCGGTCGGGGTCGAGTAGGCGAACTTGTTGTTCTCGAGCACGAACACCGCCGGCAGGCGGTGGACGCCGGCGAAGTTCATCGCCTCGTGCCACTGGCCGTTGGCGGTGGAGCCCTCGCCGAAGAAGGTGAGCGCGACCCGCGGCTCGCGCCGCATCTTGAAGGCGAGCGCCATCCCGGTGGCCACCTGGGCCATGTCGGGCAGCATCGAGACCATCCCGACGCTGCCCAGGCGGCGGTCGCCGAAGTGCATGTTGCCGTCCTTGCCGCCGGTCACCCCGCCGGCGCGGCCCATGTAGTTGGCCAGGTAACGGTCCGGGGTCACCCCCCGAACGAAATGAGCCCCGAGATCGCGGTGCAGGATGCAGGTCCGGTCCCGGGGCCCGAGGGGGAAGGCGGCGCCGACGCATACCGCCTCCTGTCCGCAGCCGTCGTAGAAGGAGCCGGGCACCTTGCCCTGCTTGTAGAGGCTCAGCCCTCGCTCCTCGGAGAGCCGCATCAGCAGCATGTAGCGCAGGAGCAGGGCTCGGTCATCGCGCGTCAGCTGCCCGCTCGGGGCACCGTCGCGCTCGGGCGAGCGACTCTGGCTCGCGGCATCGAGCTTCATATGCGGTCCGCCTTTCTTCCGGCTCGCCCTCGGGATCGCCTCCGGCGAGCCTCTCAACGCGGCTCCGGGATCACCGGGCGCCGCACTTACGGACTACGGGAGGTGAGGGGTTCTCCTCTCCTCCCTATGTGTGATGAATGGATCATACCCCCGCCCTTTCCCCGAAAACAAGCACTCGACAAGGATCCGTGCAAAGTGCGGAGGCGGAGCCGCCGCTCAGTCGAGCGTGTCGGCGCCGCCCGCCGGGGCCCCGCCGCTTCCCGGCGGCCAGAACGGCCACTCCTCGAAGTGCACGCAGCGGCCCTCCGTGTCGAGGCGGACGATCCAGAGGTCGCGGTACTGCTGCCTGCGCGGCTCGCCGTAGGCGACCTCGACGCGGACGACGCCGGTGTCGCCCTCCACCGAGACGATCTCGGTGCGCATCTGGAAGACCTCGTCGGGGCCCCGCCGCTCCGCCTCCCACATCCGGGCGATCGCCTCGAGTCCGAGATGCGGCTGCTGGTAGGGACCGGTCGAGTAGTAGGCGTCGTCCGCGAACGCGTCCCGCAGCGCCTCGGTCCCGGCGGTGCGCCAGGCTCGCTCGTAGCGGGCCAGCCAGTCGGCGAGCTGGGCGCGATCGAGGGTCGCCGTGGTGGCGGCGGCGCGGCGGGCGACGGCGGCGAGGATCCGCTTCACGACCCGCACGTGGCCGCCCGTGCCGATCACCAGGCCCCGGTAGGCGCGGCCCTTGGCGCCCGGGAACTCGGCTCGGGTCTCGCCGCTGAGGCGCGAGCGCCCGGGGCCCAGCTCGTCGAGCCGGAAGACCAGCGCGTAGCTCGAGAAGCGGTGCCTGCCGAGCAGCGCCAGCGTGGAGGGGCGGACCGAGCGGGCGACCACGAACCCGGGCAGGGTCGAGCCGATCACGCTCGGATCTCCCCGCGAGCGCCGGTAGACGCAGCCGAGCACCGAGGCCATCCGCCGCGAGAGCGCGGTGTCGAAGGCGCGGGGCAGGGTCGCGATCAGCGCCTCCCAGGCCCGGTCCGCCCCAGCGCGCACCTCGGTCGAGTGCTCGTCGACCGGCGGCAGCGAGTCGATCGGGACCTCGATCGCGCGCTCCGCGGTGGCGCCGTCCATGCCGTCCTGCTCAGAGGGCCAGGCCGATCGGATCCTCGAGCAGCTCGCGGATCCGCCTGAGGAAGACGGCGCCGTCCGCGCCGTAGAGGATGCGGTGGTCGCAGGCGAGGGTGACGCCCATCATCTGCCGCGGTTCGATCCAGCCGCTCGCGTTGACCACCGGCTTCGCCTTCAGCTCTCCGATCGCGAGGATCGCCGCCTGGGGAGTGTTGATCACCGCCTGGAAGTTGGAGATTCCGTACATGCCGAGGTTGGAGACCGTGAAGGTGCCGCCGGAGAGCTCCGGTGGGGTGATCTGCCCGTCGCGGACCCGGCCGGCGAGGGCCCGCGTCTCGGCCGCGATCTGGCGCAGGCCCTTGAGGTCCGCGTCGAAGACCGTGGGCACCACCAGGGCGTCCTGGGCGGCGACGGCCACCCCGACGTTGACCCGCGAGTAGAGCTCGATCCGGCCGTCGCGGTAGGCGCCGTTGGCGCGGGGATGCTCGCGCAGGGCGAGGGCGCAGGCCTTGACGATCATGTCGTTGAAGGTGGGCACGAGCTCGCCCTCGCCGGCCATCTCCTTCAGCCGGGCCCGGGCCTCGACCGCGGCGGTCATGTCGATCTCGGCCTCGAGCTGGAAGTGGGGGGCGGTCGCCTTCGACTCCGCCATCCGCCGCGCCACGGTCTGCTGCAGCTTGGTCAGCTCGACCACCTCGACCTGGCCCTTCGCCGTCTCCGGCTTCTCCTTGGCGCCGGGGGTGGGACCGGCGGGGGCGGCCGGAGCGGGCCGGGCCGGTGCAGCGGG
>JBOGZI010000230.1:0-8625 GCA_050697275.1 Solirubrobacterales bacterium
GCCCCCACAACGAGAAGCTGAAGCTGATCCGCCGCCTGCAGCGGCGCCGCGCCCGCGAGCGGGATGGGCTCTTCGTCGGCGAAGGTGAGGATCTGCTCGCCGCGGCGCGCGACGTCGGCGCCGAGCCGCGGGAGCTTCTTACCGCGGCCGGGGAGGGTCTCGGCGGCACCGAGGTCGAGCCCGGGCTGCTGGCGCGCTTCTCGACCCTCGGCTCCGGCACCCGCGCGATCGGGGTCTGGGAGCAGTCGTGGGCCGAGAAGCCGGCGCCCCCGTGCGTGTATCTGCACGGGGTCGCCGATCCGGGCAATGTCGGGACGGTGATCCGGACGGCCGCCGCGCTGGTGGGCGGTTCGGTCGTCCTCGGCCCGGACTGCGCCGATCCCTACGGCCCGCGGGCTGTGCGGGGGAGCATGGGGTCCGTCTTCACACAGCCGCTGCTGCGCGGAGGAGTCGAGCTCACCCCGGAGCCTCGGGCCGCCCTGGTGGCGCACGGCGGCGAGCCGCTCGAGGAGCTCGGCCGGCCGGCGACCCTCTGCCTCGGCGCCGAGCGCGAGGGGCTTCCACCCGAGGTGCTCGAGCTCTGCGAGCGCCGGATCACGATCCCCCTGCGAGCGAAGACCGAGTCGCTCAACGTGGCGGCGGCCGCGGCGATCGCTTTGCAGCGGATATCGTCGCCCGACTTTGGAGATCCAGGTGGTTGACCGCATCGAGCAGATCCAGTCGCAGGCGGCCGAGGAGATCGGGGCCGCTTCGAGCACCGACCAGCTCGAGGAGCTCAGGGTCCGCTACCTCGGGCGCAAGGCGGAGCTGACCGCGATCCTGCGCGGGATCGCCGAGCTGCCGGCGGACGAGCGCGGGGCTGTGGGCAAGACCGGCAACGAGGCGCGCCGGTCGCTGGAGGAGCTGCTCGAGCGGCGCGGCGCCGAGCTCGACGCGAGCGAGCTCGAGAGGGGGCTGGCGGAGGACGCGATCGACGTCACGCTTCCCGGCGCGCCCGCCGTCCGCACCGGCTTCCTCCACCTGCTCAACCGCACGATCCGGGAGATCGAGGACGTCTGCGTGGGGCTCGGCTACCGGGTGATGGAGGGACCCGAGGTGGAGCTCGACTACTACAACTTCACCGCGCTCAACCACCCGCCCGGGCATCCGGCGCGGATGGCCCAGGACACCTTCTACGTCGATCCGGCGACCCTCTCCCCGGAGCTGCGGATCGCGCCACAGGAGCCCGGCCCGCCGAGCACGGACGGCCTGCCTCCCGGGCCCGAGGACGTGGTGCTGCGGACCCACACCTCGCCGATGCAGGTGCGGGCGATGGAGGCCGAGCCGCCGCCGATCTTCATCGTCGTTCCCGGGCGCTGCTACCGAAGCGATCCCTTCGACGCCACCCACAGCCCGGTCTTCCACCAGATCGAGGGGCTCGCCGTCGGGGCCGACATCACCCTGGCCGACCTGTTGGGCACCCTGAGCGAGTTCGCGCGGGCGATCTTCGGGGCCGAACGCCAGATCCGCTTCCGCCCCGGCTTCTTCCCCTTCACCGAGCCGAGCGTCGAGGTCGACGTCTCCTGCTTCTCCTGCGGCGGCTCCGGCCGCCTCGAGGACGGAACCAGGGACCCGCTCTGCAAGGGGACCGGTTGGATCGAGATCCTCGGCTCCGGGATGGTCGACCCGAACGTGTTCGGATTCGTCCAGCACAACGGCTACGACCCCGACCAGGTTCAGGGATTCGCCTTCGGCATGGGGATCGAGCGGATCGCGATGCTGAAGCACGGGATCCCGGACCTGCGCAAGTACTTCGAGAACGACATCCGCGTCCTGGGGCAGTTCCGATGAGGGTCCCGGTCTCCTGGCTCAGCGAGTACTGCGATCCCGGCCTTCCGGTCGAGGAGCTGGCGGACGTCCTCAACCTGAAGTCGACCGAGGTCGAGCGGATCGACCACGCCGGCGCCCCCTCCCCGGATGGCTTCGTCGTGGGCGAGGTGCTCTCCGCCGAGCCCCACCCGGACGCGGATCGGCTCACGGTCTGCGAGGTGGACACCGGTGACGCGAGGAGGACGATCGTCTGCGGGGCGCCCAACGTCGCCGCCGGTCAGCTGGTACCGGTCGCCCTGCCGGGAGCCGTCCTGCCCGGGGGGCAGAGGCTCGAGCAGGCGAGGCTGCGCGGCGTCACCTCCGACGGGATGATCCTCTCCGAGGCCGAGCTCGAGGTGGGCGACGACGCCGCGGGAATCATGGTCCTGGGAGACGGGGGGAAGCCCGGCACCGCCCTGAGCGAGATCCTGGCCGTGAGCCAGCCGGTGCTCGAGCTCGAGGTGAACTCGAATCGGGTCGACTGCCTCGGCGTCTACGGGGTGGCGCGGGAGGTGCACGCGATCACCGAGGCGAAGCTCGCGGAGCCGCCCTGGGCCGAGGACGCCGAGGCGAATGGGGAGGGGAAGGCCAAGGACTACGCCTCGGTCGAGGTGCAGGTGCCCGAGCTCTGCCCCCGCTTCACCGCCCGCGTCTTCACCGAGCTCACCGTCGGGCCCTCGCCGTTGTGGCTGAAGGAGCGCCTGATGGCGGCAGGCCAGCGCCCGATCAACAACGTCGTCGACATCACCAACTACGTGATGCTGCTGACGGCGCAGCCGCTGCACGCCTTCGACCTCGACAAGGTGCCCGAGGGGGCGCTGATCATCCGCGCCGCGGAGCCCGGCGAGAAGATGGTCACCCTCGACGGCGTGGAGCGCGGCTTCGACAAGGAGACTGTCCTGGTCTGCGATCGGGATGGTCCCTCGGGGATCGCGGGAGTCATGGGTAGCGCCCGCTCCGAGGTCTCCGAGGGGACGACCCGGGTCCTGCTCGAGGTCGCCAACTGGAACGGCGTCAACATCCTCCGCACCTCGCGCAAGCTCGGTCTGCGGTCGGAGGCCTCGAACCGGTTCGAGAAGCAGCTTCATCCGGAGCTGGCGATCTGGGGTCAGCGGATCGCGTCGAAGCTGCTGGTCGAGCTCTGCGGGGCGAAGCTGGTGCCGGGGATGATCGACGCCGCGGCGGAGGTCCCCCCGCCGCACCAGGTGACGCTGCGCGCGGGGCGAGTGGAGCGGCTGCTCGGGATGCCGGTCGATGCGGCCGAGGCCGAGGCGTACCTGGAGCGGCTCGGCTTCGGCGTGAAGCGGAAGAAGGGCGAGGTCCGCGCCACGGTCCCGTTCCAGCGCCACTACGACGTGACCAGGGAGGTCGACCTGATCGAGGAGGTTGGGCGGATCCATGGCCTCGACCGGCTGCCCGAGACGCTGCCCCATTCCGCCGGCGAGGTCGGGCGGCTGACCCGCGATCAGACCCTGCGACGGCGGGCGGAGGACGCGATGCGGGATCTCGGCTTTGACAACGTGCTCAACCTCAGCCTCACCGAGCCCGGCGCCCCCGCGCGGCTGCGGATCCCCGAGGGGGACGAGCGCCGCGCCCCGATCACGATCCGCAATCCCCTCTCGATCGAGCACTCGGCGCTCCGCACGACCCTGCTCGGCTCGCTGCTCGACTCCGCCGCCTACAACCTGGCGCGGGGCGCCGGGAGGGTGTCCCTGTTCGAGTCGGGGCGCGCCTACCTGAGCGCCTGCTCATCGCCGGCGGGCGGGCCGCTGGGCGGGGAGTTCGCCGGCGAGCGCAGCGCCCCGGCCTTCGAGCCGCACCGGATCGGCTGCCTCGCGGCCGGGACGCTGCGGGGGCCGGGGTGGCGCGGCGAGGAGGTGCCCGCTGACTTCTTCGCGGTGAAGGGCGTCCTCGAGGCGCTCGCCCGGCAGCTCGATCGCGAGCTCGGCTTCGACCCCACCGAGGAGCCCTTCCTGCATCCCGGCCGGGCGGCAAGGGTCATGGTGGACGGTGATGAGGCCGGCTGGCTGGGCGAGGTGCACCCGCTCGTGCTCCGCGCCTGGGAGCTGGAGGGCCCCGCCGCGGGCTTCGAGATCGACCTCGCGCTGCTGATCGCGGCCTCGGATGCCGGGCGGGAGCGATACCGGGACGTGATCACCTACCCGGCCGTCTACCAGGACATCGCGGTGGTCGTCGACGAGAAGGTCCCGGCGGCCGAGGTCCGGGCCGCGGTGCTCGCCGGGGCAGGCGAGCTGCTGCGCTCCGCCGAGGTCTTCGACCTCTACCGCGGCGAGCAGCTCGGGGCCGGCCGTAAGAGCCTCGCCCTGCGGCTCTCCTTCCGGGCCGCGGACCGGACCCTGACCGACGAGGAGGTCGCCGAGCGACGCGAGGCGATCCGCGCCGCGGTAGAGAAGATCGGAGGGTCCCTGCGTGAGTGAGAGCGTGATGGTCGCGGGCGCCTCGGGCTACGCGGGCGCCCTCGCCGCGAGGCTGATCTCGAAGCACCCCGGCCTGGAGCTGGCGCGGATCACCGCGCGCACCGATGCGGGCCGGCGCCTCGACGAGCTCTATCCGCAGCACGGGGTCTCGCTCGAGCTCCAGCACCCCGACGGCGAGACCGGCGAGGGGATCGAAGCGGCGATCGTCGCCTACCCGCACGGCGCGGCGGCGCCCGTGGTCGCCCGCCTGCGGGAGGCGGGAGTGAAGGTGGTCGATCTCTCGGCCGACTTCCGCCTGCGCGATCCGGAGGTCTACGGCCGCTGGTACGGCGAGCATGGTGCCCCCGAGCTGCTCGGCCAGGCGGTCTACGGCCTCACCGAGCTCAACCGCGAGCGGATTGAGGGCGCCGGCCTGGTCGCCAACCCGGGCTGCTATCCGACCGCCGCCCTGCTGGCGCTTGCCCCGCTCGCCGCCGAGGGACTGGTCGAGGACGTGGTGATCGATGCCAAGTCCGGCGTCTCCGGGGCCGGCCGGGCGGCGGCCGAGGAGATGGAGGCGGTGAAGGACGGCGACGACAGCCGGCCCTACAAGGTGACCGGACATCGCCACGCGCCCGAGATCTCGCAGGAGCTGGCGGAGCTGGCCGGGGGCAACGGGACGGCGGCGCTCACCTTCATCCCGCACCTGCTCCCCTTCGACCAGGGCGAGCTGGTGAGCTGCTACGTGCGCACCCCCGAGCCCATCGACGCGGGGCGGCTGCCGGCGCTGTACGAGGAGCGCTACGGGGGCGAGCCCTTCGTCGAGCTGGTCTCCCAGCCCCCGGGGGTGAGCGGCGTGCGCGAAACGAACCTCTGCCGGATCCACGTGACGCTCGACGAGCCCTCCGGGCGGGTGCTCGCCTTCGCCGTGATCGACAACCTCTGGAAGGGCGCCGCCTCGCAGGCGGTGCAGAACCTCAACCTGATGCTCGGCCTACCCGAGGGGGAGGGGTTATGAGCGCGGCAGCGGACGCGAAGCGGAGCAGCCGCGCTATTGATGGCGAAGCGTTCCTGAGAAGCCGCTGGGTCGAGCCCCCCGAGGGGGTCGAGGAGCTTGATCCCGCACAGCTCGCGCCGGGCTTCCGCGCGGCCGGGGTCCCCTGCGGGCTGAAGGGCGACGGAGCAACCGACGTCGGCCTACTCGCCTGCGACACCAACGGCGTGCGCTCGGCGCTCGCCCTCACCGCCAACGCCGCGGCCGCCGCCCCGGTTCGGGTCTGCCGGGAGGACTGCGACGGCTCGGCGATTCGCGCCGTCGCGGTCAACTCAGGGAACGCCAACGCCGCCACCGGCGAGCAGGGCTACCGCGACGCGCTCGCGATGCGGGACGCGGCGGCGGAGGCGCTCGGGCTCGAGCCGCGCGCGGTCGCCGTCGCCGAGACCGGCACGATCGGGGTCGCGCTTGAGATCGAAGCCGTCACGACCGGGGTGCTGGAGGCGGCTGAGCTGCTCTCGGCGAGCGGCGGCGAGGACTTCGCGCGGGCGATCATGACCACCGACCAGGGCCCGAAGCGGTGCACGCTCCGCGCCGCCGGCGTCACCCTCTCGGCGCAGGCGAAGGGGGCGGGGATGATCCAGCCGGGCTTCGCGACGATGCTCTGCTTCGTTCAGACCGACGGGGCCGTCGAGGACCCCGAGGCGGCGCTGGGGGCGGCGCTGGCCGGCTCGATGGAACGGATCACCGTGGACGGCCAGCTCTCGACCAACGACACGGTCCTGCTCCAGGCGACGGGAGCGGCGGGGCCGCTGCCCGAAGGGTTGCTCGAGGCCGCCTTGCTGCAGCTCGCGCTCGAGATCGTCGCCGACGGGGAGGGCGCATCGCGGGTCGCCCGGGTCGAGGTGCGACAGGCCGCGAGTGAGGAGGAGGCGGATCGGGTCGCCCGCGCGATCGCCAACTCGCCGCTGGTCAAGACCGCGCTCTACGGCCGCGACTCCAACTGGGGCCGGATCGCCCAGGCGGCGGGAATGGCGCTGGCCGGCGAGGAGCTGCCGCAGCTCGGCCCGGACCGGATCTACGCGGCGGATCTGTCGGGGGAGGGCGACGAGGCCGAGATCGCGATCGCGCTGGGGCGCGGCAAGGCGAGCGCCCACGTCTACTTCAGCGACCTCACCCCCGAGTACGTCCGGATCAACTCGGAATACACCACCTGACCATGACCACTTCAGTCGAGACTCTTCTGGAGGCGCTGCCCTACATCCGGCAGTTCCACGGCCGGACGATCGTGATCAAGTACGGCGGGGCGGCGATGCGCGACGAGGAGCTGCGGGAGGCGCTCGCCACCGACGTCGTGCTGCTCAAGTACGTGGGCATGAACCCGGTGATCGTCCACGGCGGGGGGCCGGAGATCACCGACTACATGGAGCGCCTCGGGATGGAGGTGAAGTTCGTCGAGGGCCTGCGCGTCTCAGACGAGCAGACGGTCGAGGTGGCGAAGATGGTGCTGCTCGGCAAGATCAACTCGGACATCCTCACCCGGCTGAAGCGCCACGGCCAGCCCGCGGTGGGGCTGGGCGGCGAGGACGGCGGGCTGTTCGAGGTGCGCCCGGCGCCCCAGTCCGCCGACGTCGGCTTCGTCGGGGAGATCGAGAGCGTCAACGTCGACGTGATCGACCACATCGCCGCCGACTACGTGCCGGTGATCGCCTCGGTCGGCACCGACCGCGACGGCTCCTCCTACAACGTCAACGCGGACGAGGCCGCCGGCAAGGTGGCGGCCGCGATGGGCGCCCACAAGGCGATCTTCCTGACGGACGTGGAGGGCTGGCTGCGCGACCCCGACGAGCCCTCCTCACTGATCTCGACGGCGGGCGTCGAGGAGCTGCGCGAGGCCATCATGACGGCGGAGGGCGGGATGCGGCCGAAGCTCGCCGCCTGCGTCGAGGCGATCGGCGGCGGTGTCGAGGCCGCCCACATCATCGACGGGCGGGTGGCGCACAGCCTGCTGCTGGAGCTGTTCACCGACGCCGGGATCGGCACCAAGATCACGGCTTGAGCAGCCCATGGAGCTGACCGAGATGCGGGAGCTGGAGCGGCGCTGGCTGATGCCGACCTACCGGCGGTCCCCGGTCGAGTTCGTGCGGGGAGAGGGCGCGCGGCTCTGGGACGCGGATGGGAAGGAGTACCTGGACTTCGTGGCCGGCATCTCGGTCTGCTCGGTGGGGCACTGTCACCCGGCCGTGGTCGAGGCGGTGCGCGAGCAGGCCGGCACGCTGACCCACGTCTCGAACCTCTACCTGAGCGAGGGCGGGGTGCGGCTCGCGGAGCGGCTCTGCCGCTCGAGCCTCGGCGGCAGGGCCTTCCTCTGCAACTCCGGCACCGAGGCGAATGAGGCGGCGATCAAGCTGGTTCGCAAGCACGCCCACGGACGCGGGATCTCAGAGCCGGAGATCGTGGTGCTCGAGGGCGCCTTCCACGGGCGCACGATGGGCTCGCTCTCGGCGACCCCGGGGATGGCGGGAAACCCCGCCTTCGCCCCGTACCTGCCGGGCTTCCGCGCCGTTCCACGCGACGATCCCGGCGCCCTGCGGGAGGCGGTCGGCGAGCGGACCGCGGCGGTGATGCTGGAGCCGATCCAGGGGGAGACCGGCGTCCACGTCGTCCCGGACGAGGTGATCGCCGCCGCGCGGGAGGCCTGCGACGAGGTCGGCGCGCTGCTGGTCTTCGACGAGATCCAGACCGGGATGGGCCGCACCGGCTCGCTGTGGGCCTACGAGCAGCTCGACGTCCGCCCCGACGTGCTCAGCACGGGTAAGGCTCTAGGCGGAGGACTGCCGGCCGGCGCCTGCGTGACCGGCATGGAGCACGGCGACGTGCTCGCGGCGGGGGACCACGGCTCGACCTTCGCGGGAGGGCCGCTGGTCGCGGGCGCGGCGCTCGCCGCCTTCGAGGTGATCGATGACCCGAAGCTGCTCCGCGGCGTGCGGACGCTCGGCGGGCGGCTCCGGGATGGGCTGGCAAGCCTGGACGCGATCGACGAGGTCCGGGGGCGGGGGCTGATGCTCGGTGCGCGCCTTGCGGATCGCCTCGACGCCTCGGAGGTCGCGCTGCGGGCACTCGAGGCCGGACTCGTGATCAACCCGATCGGAACGGACACGCTGCGCCTGCTCCCACCGTTGACGATCGACGAGAGTGATGTCGAGCGGGGCCTGGCTCTCCTCGGCGGGGTGCTGGGAGGCCGCTAGCTGTAAGACCCAACCAGGTTGTTCAGCTCCGTTAAGCGAGCACCGGGCGGCCTGTGACCGAGGGAGCCGTGTCTTCGGTCGAAGTTGTAGTAGCTGAGCCAGCCGGAGAGCGCCGCGG
>JBOGZI010000231.1:0-6359 GCA_050697275.1 Solirubrobacterales bacterium
GACCTGGATCGCGCGGCGGCGGTCGGTCTCCGAGATCGCCTTTCGCATCGCCGCGGTCTCCTTGTCGGCGTACATCAGCACCCGCCCGCGCACGGTCCGCGCCGCGCGGCCGATCGTCTGGATCAGGCTGGTCTCTCCGCGCAGGAAGCCTTCCTTGTCGGCGTCGAGGATCGCAACCAGCGAGACCTCCGGCAGGTCGAGACCCTCGCGCAGCAGGTTGACCCCGACCAGCACGTCGTACTCGCCGAGCCGCAGCTCGCGCACGATCTGGATCCGCTCCAGGGTGTCCACCTCGGAGTGCAGGTAGCGCACCCGGAAGCCGTGCTCGAGCAGGTACTCGGTGAGATCCCCGGCCATCTTCTTGGTCAGGGTGGTGACCAGCACCCGCTCGTCGCGCTCGGCGCGCTCGCGGACCTCGTTCATCAGGTCGTCGATCTGGTTCCGGGTCTCCCTCACCTCGACCTCGGGGTCGACGATCCCGGTCGGCCGCACGATCTGCTCGACCACCCGCAAGGACTGGGCCTGCTCCCAGGGCCCGGGCGTGGCCGAGACGAGCACCATCTGGCCGACCCGGTCGAGGAACTCGTCGAACTTGAGCGGGCGGTTGTCCACCGCGGAGGGCAGGCGGAAGCCGAAGTCCACCAGGGTGGACTTGCGCGAGTAGTCGCCTTCGTACATCCCGCCGAGCTGCGGGATCGTCTGGTGGGACTCGTCGATGAAGACGACGAAGTCGTCGGGGAAGTAGTCGATCAGCGTGTAGGGCGGGCTGCCGGACGGCCGGCCGTCGAGGATGCGCGAGTAGTTCTCGATCCCCGGGCAGAAGCCGAGCTCGCGCAGCATCTCCATGTCGTAGCGGGTGCGCTGCTGGAGGCGATGCGCCTCGAGCTGCTTGCCCTCGGCCTCGAACTCGGCGACCCGGTTGCGCAGCTCGCGCCCGATCTCATCGACCGCCCGCTCCATCGTTTCCTCCTCGACCGCGTAGTGGCTCGCCGGCCAGACCGAGACGTGGTCGATCACGTCGAGGATCTCCCCGGTGAGGGGATCGAAATGCTGGATCCCCTCGATCTCGTCGCCGAAGAGCTGGATCCGGTAGGCCGACTCCGCGTAGGCGGGATGGATCTCGAGCACCTCGCCCCTGGCGCGAAAGGCGCCCCGGGCGAGGTTCTGGTCGTTGCGGCGGTACTGCATCCCGACCAGCTTGCGGAAGAGCTCGGTACGGTCGATCCAGTCGCCCACCTTGAACAGCTGCATCTGCTCGCGGTAGAGCTGCGGTGAGCCGATCCCGTAGATGCAGGAGACCGAGGCGACGATGATCACGTCCTTGCGCGCGAACAGCGCCGCGGTTGCCGAGTGCCGAAGCCGGTCGATCTCGTCGTTGATCGAGGAGTCCTTCTCGATGTAGAGGTCCTGCGCGGGCACATAGGCCTCGGGCTGGTAGTAGTCGTAGTAGCTGACGAAGTACTCGACCGCGTTGTCAGGGAAGAACTCGCGGAACTCGTTGCAGAGCTGCGCGGCCAGGGTCTTGTTGTGGGCGATCACCAGGGTCGGGCGCTGCACCTGCTCGATCACCCCGGCCATCGTGAAGGTCTTGCCGGTGCCGGTGGCGCCGAGCAGGGTCTGGAAGCGCTCCTTGGACTCGACGCCCTGGGCCAGCCCCTCGATCGCCTTGGGCTGGTCGGCGGTCGCCGTGTAGGCGGGATTCAGCTTGAACTTCGGCACATCGCCAGCGTAGCGGGGGGCCCGGTTCGCCCAAACCGGCCATTCCGACCGTGACTCCTGGCAGTTTCGCGTGTCATAGGGCCAGGGGGACCGGATCGGCGAGAGGAGCGGAGCGAGGATGATCTCCAACGAAGCCCGAGCAGAGGGGAGGAGCGGCTGGTGGACGGCCCTGGCGGCCAGCGCCTCCCTGCTGGTCCTCGGAATCGGAGTCGTTTCCCTCCCGGATGCGGCGGACGCCGCCGAGAAGAAGAAAAGGCACCGCGTCGACCTCACCGCCCTCCCGCTCGGCGACGGCAAGGTGATCAGCTCCGGGCCTCGCCGCGGCTACCTGCTCTCCTGCCAGACCAGCTTCACGGGAGGCGGCGCGACGGCGGTCGGCCCCTGGATCCACGGCGGCACCTACGACCTGACCGCGAAGTACACGGTGGATGGTGCGGTCAGCTGGCCGGAGAGCTCCAGCGTGTCGATCGGCGGCGCCGGGGTGACCATCATCGGCAACGGGCTCCCGGATCACCCGACCGGCATCTTTCCGATCAGCCGGCTCGACGACGCCTACGCGATCGATCGCAACCCGAACAGCATCGCCCCATACGCGCTCAACAAGACGGTCGACGGCAGTCCCGCCAAGACGGGCGTGCAGTGCGTCGGCGGGACGATCGGGATCGCAAAGAACGGGATCCCGATCTTCAACGCCGTGGACGCCGGCGGGCGTGACGCCGTCGCCCACGAGGTGCAGGACGCCTGCTCCGGACACCCGCAGGCTTCGGACGTCTACCACTACCACGGCCTGCCGGCCTGCATCTCCACGGGCAACAAGAAGAAGCGCTCCGGACTGCTCGGCTGGGCGCTCGACGGCTTCCCGATCTACGGCCCCCGCGGCGAGGGAGGCGAGTACCTGACCAACAAGCAGCTGGACATCTGCCACGGAATCAAGAGCGAGGTCAAGTACAGAGGCAAGCTGCGCCGCAGGTACCACTACGTCGCCAACCACGAGTTCCCCTACACGGTCGGCTGCTACAGGGGGACGCCGACGACCGGCAACATCGGCCCTCCCGGCCAGGGTGGCCCGCCCGCTCCCTAGATCAGGAGGCAGCGATGAAGTCGAGTCCCGAGGCGACCCGGGAGTAGACGGTCGGCGCCCCCGGGAGCCCGCAGATCGCTCCGCCGTAGGAGACGATCCCGATCTGCCGGGGCCCGGCGGGGGTGCTGGCGACCAGCGGGCCGCCGCTGTCCCCGGTGCAGGCGCTGGTGTGCAGCGGCGGGCGCCCGAAACGGCGAACCCGCCTGCCCAGCGCGCAGATCATCGCCTCCGGGTGGAACAGGTCGCGGCTGTAGGCCCGCAGGCAGCGACGCGAGTCCCGCACCCGCTCGGTGGTCTCCTTCAGGAAACTGGAGAGCCGGAAGCCGAAGGGGTTCCTCGCCCCCCAGCCGGCGACCTGGCCGAGCTGTCCGGGCGCGGAGACGACCGGATCCTCGGCGGCGCTGACCAGGGACACCGGGGTCGTCGTGGTCGGCTGGGCCAGGGTGAGCACGGCCATGTCGTGGACGCCGCTGTTCGCGTAGTCCGGATGGACCGCTCCAGCGATGACCCCGATCGAGACCCCGGTCGCCTCGGCGCGGAGGTTGGAGCGGCCGACGACGACGGCGAAGCTGCCGAGGTTGAACCCGAGCACGCAGTGAGCCGCGGTGAGCACCTTGGTGGGCGAGATCAGCGAGCCGCCGCAGTGGAGGCGATCCTTGCGGAAGACGGCCGCGACGAAGGGCCAGTTCGCGGGCTCGGCGACCCCGCCGCCGACCACCGAGGCCCGCGCCGGCCCGGGCTTGCGCTCGCCCGCAGAGGCCGGGGTGACGGAGAAGTTGAGGGCGAGTACGCAGCAGACTGCGATGCACCCCCCGAGGCTGGCCCGTTTCATCCGCGGAAGCCTAGTGCCCATCAGGATGCCCGGGAGTCACTCAAGCCCCAGCTCCGAGCGGTAGTGCTCCGCGTACTCGTCCCGCTTCTCGAGCACGTCCTCGACGTAGTCGTGGGTCTCGCCGAAGTCGATCCCGTCCAACTCGGTGTCCTTTCCGCCCCAGTCCTCCACCACCGTCGGACCCGCGTTGTAGGCCGCCAGCGCGGCGACCTCGTTGCCGCCATAGAGATCGAGCAGATGGGCCAGGTAGAAGGTCCCGTATCGGATGTTGATGTCCGGGTCGGCGAGGTCGTCGAACTCGAAGGTCTGCCCGCCGCTCAGCTTCTCGATCTCCTTCGCCGTCGTCGGCGTGATCTGCATCAGGCCGCGTGCTCCCGCGTTCGAGGTCTGGTCCCGGAACTTCGACTCCTTCCAGATCACGGCGGCGATCAGGTCGGGGGGAACGCCCTTGTCTCCCGATTGCTGGCGGATGATGTCGTCGTGGCGCAGCGGCAGGGTGACCTCCCGGAGGGTGTCCTCGATCCGCTCGCCGCCGCCCAGCAGGAGGCCGGCGGCCACCCCGACGGCCAGCGTCCCGGAGACGATCAGCCTCCTTCGCCGCCGGCTCGAGCGGCGGCTGCTGGTCCCCCGGTGGGCCCGGCGCTTGCTCGAGCGGCTGCGACTGCGGCGGGATCGCGACCGGGCCGACCCGATCGACGCTCCCGGCGTCACCTGCGGATCTCCTCGAGAACGCCTTTCACACCCCTCTCCAACTCCTCCAAGCTGCCGTCGTTGCGGATCACGTGGTCGGCGCGCGCCTCCTTCTCTGCCTGGGGGAGCTGGCGCTCCTCCCGGCCGCCGAGGCCGCCCAGGCCCCGCTCGCGCAGGCGGCGCTCCCTCAGCTCATCGTCCGCGACGATCGCCACGGTGGCGTCGAAGGCGTCCTGCATCGCCGCCTCGAACAGCAGGGGGACCTCGACCACGGCGACCTCGACCTCGCGACCGAGGCGGTTGCGCCAGTCGAGCAGGTGGGCCCCGACCCGCGGGTGCAGGACGGACTCGAGCCAGCGAAGCTCCTCAGGGTCCTCGAAGACGATCGCCGCGACGCGCTCGCGCTCGATCTCCCCGTTCGGGGCGATCTCCCGGCCCCAGTGCTCGACCAGCGCATTGCGCACCTCCTCGTCAGCGAGGAGCTCGTGGGTGACGCGGTCGGTGGAGAGCGTTGCCGCGCCCTGCCGCTCGAAGGCGGCGAGCGCCTCGGACTTCCCGGCTCCGATTCCCCCGGTTAGCCCGACGAACTGAGTCAATCCTCGGGCTTGGGCTCTTCGGCCGGGGCTTCCTCGGGCGCATCCTGCGGGGAGGCGCCCTGGGGCGTCTCGTCGGGCGGCGTCTCGGGGGGCTCCTCGGGCGGCGCTTCCTCCGGAGGTGCCTCGGGGGAGGGCTCGGGCGGCGCCACCTCGGCCTCCGGGGCGCCCTCGGCCGCGGCCGGCGCGGCCGTCTCATCGGTGGGCTCGGCATCACTGGGCTCGGCGGGCAGCTCCGCGGCGGCCCCCTCCTCAAGCTCGCGGACGGGCAGCTCCTGGCCCTCGACCCGCTTCGCGCTCAGCGAGAGGCGGCGGCGGCTGTCGTCCACCTCGAGGATCTTCACCTGGAGCTCGTCCCCGGCGCGGACCACCTCGGCCGGGCTCTCGACGTGGTGCTGGGCCAGCTCGCTGATGTGCACCAGCCCCTCGACGCCCGGCAGGATCTGCACGAAGGCGCCGAAGGCCACGATCTTGGTGACGCGGCCCTCGACCACGTCCCCCTCCTTGTGCTCGTTGAGCACGCGCTGCCAGGGGTCCTCCTGAGTCTGCTTGAGGCCGAGCGAGATTCGCTGGCGGTCCTTGTCGATGTCGAGCACCTTGACCCGGACCGTGTCGCCGATCGAGACGACCTCGGACGGGTGGTTGACGTGGCTCCAGGAGAGCTCGGAGATGTGGATCAGGCCGTCGATCCCCTCGAGGTCGACGAAGGCGCCGAAGTCGACGATGTTGGAGATCTTGCCCTCGACCACCTGGCCGGGCTCGAGCCGGCCAAGGATCTGCTCGCGGACCTCCTTGCGCTCCTCCTCGAGCACGGCGCGGCGCGAGAGGACGACGTTGTTGCGCGAGCGGTTCAGCTCGATCACCTTGCACTCCAGCGTCTCGCCCTTGAACTCGTCGAGGTTGTGGACGCGGCGGATGTCGACGAGCGAGGCCGGGAGGAAGCCGCGGACGCCGAGGTCGAGGATGAGCCCGCCCTTGACGACCTCGATCACGATCCCCTCGATCGGCTCGCCGGACTCGGCGGCGCCCTCGATCCGGCGCCGCTCCTCGTCGATCTCGAGGATCCGCACCCAGGTCTCCTGGCCGGGCTGGACGACCTCGCCCGGAGTCTCGACATGGTGCTCGGCGAGCTCGGAGATGTGGACGAGGCCCTCGACGCCCGGCAGGATCTGCACGAAGGCGCCGAAGGCGACGATCTTGGTGACGCGGCCCTCGACCACGTCCCCCTCCTTGTGCTCGTTGAGCACGCGCTGCCAGGGGTCCTCCTGGGTCTGCTTGAGCCCGAGCGAGATCCGCTGACGGTCGCGGTCGATGTCGAGCACCTTGACGCGCACGGTCTCGCCGATCGAGAGGACCTCGGAGGGGTGGTTCACGTGACTCCAGGAAAGCTCCGAGATGTGGATCAGCCCGTCGATCCCCTCGAGGTCGACGAAGGCGCCGAAGT
>JBOGZI010000232.1:0-2338 GCA_050697275.1 Solirubrobacterales bacterium
TGGCACATCAGCGCCGTGCGTGCGCTCGAGAGCGCTCGCCTGCAAGCTCGCGAGGGCTTCCACGATTGGTCTTGCTTCTTGGCCGAGCAGGCGGCTCAACTGGCCGTCAAGGGGCCATTGCACGGGATCGGATCCGGACGCGCACGTCTCCGGCACGCCCGACTCGCACTACCGGCCGGCTGACTCCGCGGCCGCGCTCGATGACGCCGAGGCGATGCTTGCGTTCGTGGAGAATGCCTGGGGAGCGCTGAATGGCTAAGACCCTGGACCGGCGAAGCGTGGGCGAGGACTACGCCCGAGATCTGATCAGCGAGGAGGCCTGACCGCCGGCTAGGAGATGCGGTCACCGGGGGCGAGCATTCGCATCGGGCCGCTTACAGGTGGGGATGTTCGGCGACGCCATGACGCATGCCGCGGCGGTCGTGGGAGCTGGCGCTGCGCTCGGTGCCTTTGCGGGAGGTACGTTCAAGATCGCACGCCGCGATCGCCGGAAGAAGGTCGAGCGGGTTGCCTTCTATGCCGGCTATCTGGGTGGCATGATCGGCTTCCTGGTGCTGGTGTTGGACGCGATCCTGGGCGCTCTAGACTGATCCCGATGTTTCGCTTGAAGCCCTATCTCGAGCTGGACCGCTATCCCCAACTCGTGCTGGCTCTCTTCTTCATCGTGGGGGTCCCTGGCGTGGTCGTTCTTGCGGTCGCGGACGCCGGCCAAACAGCGGCGGCGATCTTCCTTGGCGTCTTTGCGGCGATCGGCTTCGGGCTGCTTCTTGCTCTCGACCTTCGGTCGGAGCGCCAATCGCGCCGACGCTGAGGCGTCGGACCGCGGCCGCTACTCAGCTGCCTTCGCGCTGCTCTCATCAGCTTCGCCCTTCGGGCCCACGGATGTGCCCGGCTTCGCGTCCGCTCCGGGGCCGCTCGCCTCGAGCAGCTCGTCCAGCTCGGCGAGCTGGGAGGAGGAGATGCTGTCGGGGTCGCCGAGCACGTAGCCCTGGCTGGGCTCGGGCCCCTGGATCTCACGCAGGTACTCGGCGACCGCCTCGGGGAGCTGCTCGGAGTCGTCGGTGAGGAGGAGCGCCGCTCTGGGGCCAGCGCCCGTGAGCTGGAGGGCGCCGACCGCGTTTCCCCAGTCATTCAGGTTGACCAGCGAGACGTTCACCGGCGCCCGCTTCAGGCCCCAGCCGAAGCCTGTCTCCTGGTCGCGGTAGCGGGCCATCTCGACCGCGGTCTCGATCGGCCCCTCGCCCTCGACCCGCTTCACCTCCCCAAACCCGCCAAGCTCCTCGGCGACCGTCTCGGAGACGACCGACTCGGGGCCGAGCAGCCAGATGGTCGGCTTGATCAGCCGCAGCTTGCGCCGCTGCTCAAGCAGCTCGGCGGTCGGCTGCGGGATCGTGTCGCCCTCGACGAAGGCGACCGTGTCTCCGGTCAGCCCGCTCCAGGCGGCCGCGATCAGCGCGTAGGGGCGATCCTCGTCCTCGGCCGAGACGATCAGGATGTCGTCGGAGAAGCCCTTTGCCCAGCCGCCGCGATAGGCGACCAGCTCCCCGCTGAGTTTGTTCGGGTCTGGCTCGCCCAGCTTGGTGAGGCTCTGGCGCCGTTCCTGGAAGGCGAGCACAACTTCCTCGCCGGGCTCTCCGAGCAGCAGCGCGTGGAGCGTCGCCTCGCCGGGGAACCCGGGCGGCCGCAGTCGCGAGACCAGGTCCGCCGCCGCCGTCGGCAGGTAGTCCGGCTCGGTCGGCACGAGCGCGGCGTTGGCCGGAGCCGAGACGAACTGGCCGGCGAGCACCGCGCGCCGCCAGTCCTCGCGGGGGAAGAGGACGAAGCCGTTCGGGGCCTTGCCCTGCCCGGGCGGATAGGCCGCGAGCGTCGCCGCCGCGGCGACGTCGGTGGAGGAGCGGCCGGGCACCCGGACGACATTCCGCCCGAACTCGGGAGCGCCGGCCTTGCCGTCCGCGGCGCCCGACCCGTTCGACTCGGAGGCCCCCTCGCCCCCGCAGCCCGCCCCCAGCGCCGCGGCCGACAGGACCAAGGCCGTGACGCACCCGAACCGGCTCATCTCAGAACGGCTCCGGGCCGAGCAGCGTCTGCGCCGCGGAACTCACCTCGCGATCCGGATCATCGAGCGCCTGACGCAACGGACCCAGCGCCCGCCGGTCGCCCCGACGCAAGGCGTTGCCCAGGGCCCAGACCGCGGCCCATCGGTCGGCTCGCGACCCGGCGCGGATCGCGGCCAGGTAGAAGCGATCGGCCCGCGGATCACGCAGCTTGGCGAGGGCGGCCGCGGCCGACCACCGCACCTCGTCGCACGCGTCCTCGAGCGCGGCGCCCAGGCTGGTCG
>JBOGZI010000233.1:0-4032 GCA_050697275.1 Solirubrobacterales bacterium
ATCACAACCTCGTCGAGGAGCTGCGGCGTCGGGCGGAGCGCCGAGGCCGCACGCTCCGAATCATCGAGGCAGATCTGGCCTCGCCGGCCGAGCTGCTGCTGCCTGACGAACCCGCCGTGGTGGTGGCCCCCCTGCACGTGGTGCAGAGCCTGGATCCCGCCCTGCGGGCGCCGCTGCTGGGCGCGCTCCGCGAGGTGATCGCGCCGGGGACGATCGTCGCCGTCTCCGTGGTCGATGAGTCCACCCTGCTCGACGCCGGCCTCTCGGCGCCCGGCCAGAGCGTGCCCGAGATGCGCGAGATCGGCGGCTGGGTCTATTCGAGCGAGCCGCTCTGGCTGCAGGCCTCCGATGCGGAGCTGCGGGTGCGCCGCCTGCGCCAGCGGGTCTCCCCGTCCGGGGAGATGGAGCGCGCCGTCCACGACGACGTCCTGCACCGCCTCAGCCCCGACCGCCTCGAGCTGGAGGCGGAGGAGGCCGGCTATCGGCCGGGCGGAAGGGTAAGCGTCCGCTCCGGCCCGGAGGAGGCGGATTCCGTGCTGGTCCTGCTGGAGGCGGCGTGATGGCGGCCGCGGGCAACCCCGGCGGCGCGGAGCTTCGCCTGCTCGCCCTCTATCCCGAGCAGATGAACATCTACGCCGACCGCGGCAACATCCTCTTCCTGCAGCGGCGCTGCGAGTGGCGCGGCGTCCCCTTCCGCTACGCCGCCGCGGGCCCCGGCGACGGCTTCGACCCCGCCGACCACGACCTGATCTACATCGGCGGCGGCCAGGATCGCGACCAGATCCTGGTCGCCGAGGACATGCTGCGGACGAAGCGCGAGGCGATCGCCTCCGCGGTGGAGGACGACGCGGCTCTGCTCGCGGTCTGCGGCGGCTACCAGCTGCTCGGCCATCGCTACCAGCTCGGCGAGCGCTCGATCCCGGGCCTCGGCATCGCCGACCTGGAGACCGTCCGCGAGCCGGGGCCGCGGCTGATCGGCAACGTCGCGATCGAGGCCGAGCTCGGCGACGGGCCCCGCGTCCTCGCGGGCTTCGAGAACCACGGCGGCCGCACCTACCTCGGGCCCGCAGCCGAGCCGCTGGGGCGCGTCCTGCACGGGCACGGCAACAACGGCGGCGACGGCCAGGAGGGGGTGAGGCGGCGACGGATGATCGGCACCTACCTGCACGGGCCGCTGCTGCCGAAGAACGCCCGGCTGGCGGATCTCCTCATCTCCTGGGCGCTGAAGCGCCGCACCGGCTCCGAGCAGGCCCTGGAGCCGCTCCCGGACGAGCTGGAGGCGGCCGCCCACGGCGCCGCCCTGCGGGCGGCCGGCGGCCGCCAAGCCCGCTAGGATCGCCGCATGGTCATCGTCCTGATCCTGGTCGGGCTGATCGTCCTTGTCGGGGTGATCTACATCCTGATGCGGAACAGCATCATCGCCTCGCGCAACCGGGTCGACGAGGCCTGGAGCGGGATCGACGTCCAGCTCAAGCGCCGCCACGACCTCGTTCCCAACCTGGTCGAGTCGGTAAAGGGCTATGCCTCCCACGAGCAGAGGACCTTCGAGAACGTCACGCAGGCCCGCAGCCAGGCGATGACCGCCGACAGCGTCGGCGACACGTCCAAGGCCGAATCGGCGCTGAGCGCGGCGCTCGGGCAGCTGCGGGTGGTGGCCGAGCAGTACCCCGACCTGCGCGCCACCGAGAACTTCCAGCAGCTGCAGCGGCAGCTCACCGAGCTCGAGGACGAGATCCAGGCCTCGCGGCGGATCTACAACTCGAACGTGCAGTCCTACAACACCAAGATCCAGCAGTTCCCGATGTCGATCGTCGCCGACCAGGGCGGCTTCACGGCGCGGGAGTTCTTCGAGATCGACGAGCCATCCGACCGCGAGGTACCCGCGGTCTCGTTCAGCCAGACGCCGAGCCAGACGCCGCCGGCCAGCTAGCCGGCCGCCGCCTCCCTCGGGAAGTGGCCGATCCAGCCGCAAGCCGCGCGAAGCGTGCCCGGCAGATCCTCGACGAGTCGAACGCGATCCTGAGCGGCGCACTTCGTCTACGTCAACGGCGACCACGGGGACGGGTGGATCGCGAAGGATCTGATCTTTCCCCACACCGAGCGCGCAGACGAGCTCTGCGGCCTGCTGGCAGAGGCTCTCGCCGGGCGTCGGCTCGACCTCGTCTGCGGCCCCGCGACCGGTGGGCTGATCGTCTCGCAGTGGACCGCGCGCCATCTCGGCATCCCCTCGGTCTTCGCCGAGCATGGCAAGGAGCAGGGCTACGACCCGAAGCGGGCGCACGCCGCCGGGGGCCCGCTGCGGCCCCCGTTCGTCCTGAAGCGGCACTACGACGAGGCGGTGAGCGGCAGGCGGGTCCTGGTGGTGGACGACGTGGTCAACACCGGGGAGTCGGTCGCCGAGACCGCCGCCGCGGTCCGCGACGCGGGCGGCGAGGTGGCGGCGGTCGGCGCGCTGATCACCCGTGGCAACGCCGGGGCGGAGGACGTCGGCGCCGACGACTTCGCCTACCTGGCCGAGGTCGAGGTCCCAAGCTGGCCCGCGGCGGAGTGCGAGCTGTGCAAGCGGGGCGTCCCGGTCAACACCGCATACGCGCACGGCGCCGACTTCGTCGCCGCGCAGTCGAGCTAGCCGGCCTCCCCCGGCGGCGCGCCCGGCGCGTAGCGATGGTGGATCGCGAGGCTGTTGCCGTCGGGGTCCGCGAAGAAGCCCTGGCGTCGGGTCAAATCTAGGAGCCGCTCGAGCCGAAGCCGCCGCGCCCCCGCGCCGAGGCGTCGAGCGCGTCCGACTCGCGAGGGGTGGCGAGCGCGATCGGGACCAGGAGCAGCTGCGCGATCCGATCGCCCGGGGCGACCTTGAAGGCCAGGGTGGGATCGGTGTTGAGCAGCAGCACCCGGATCTCGCCCCGGTAGCCCGAGTCGATCAGGCCCGGGGAGTTGACCAGCGCGACGCCGTGCTTGAGCGCCAGCCCGGAGCGCGGCAGCACCAGCCCGGCCAGCCCCTCGGGGATCTGCACGGCGAGGCCGGTTCCGACGCTGACCCGGCCGCCGGGAGCGATGCTCGCCGCCTCGGCGGCGTAGAGGTCGAGCCCCGCGTCGGAGTCGTGGGCGCGGGTGGGCAGCGTCGCCCGCTCGCTCAGCCTGATGAAGCGCAGCTCCCCGGGGGAGGGAGATGGACGCTGCTCCGGAGCCTCGCCAGAGGCCTCACCGACCTCCGCCAAGGCCTCGAGTGGGTCCCAGGCGCCGTTGACGCTGACCCCGCCCGCCTCGTCGGCGTCAATCGCGGCTGGCCCGTATCCCCGCTCCGGCGCGATCGCCGCCCCCGTTGACGGCGAGATCCGAGAAACGATCGGCAAGTGCGGCAGGAAGGAGAACGCGAACGAGAACCCCGTCCTCGCGATCCTGGCGCTCGAGGTCGCCAGCGACCTCGTGGAGCTGAGAAAGCCGCTCACCATGCTCAAAGGGTACGAGCAACTCCACCTCGACGAGCGTCTCCCTGATCTGCGCCGCGATTCGAGCCCGCAGCTCCTCCAGCCCCTCGCCGGTCTCCGCGGAGACGAGCACCGCGTCGCGTTGGCGAAGCGCCAGCTCCCGCCGCCCGTCGGTGTCCAGCAGATCGATCTTGTTCAGCACCAGCAGGCGCGGCTTCGCCCCGGCGCCGATCTCCTCGAGCACCGAGTCCGCGGCCGCGATCGACGCGGCCCGTTGCGATTCGGGCTCGGAGCCGTCGACCACGTGCAGGATCAGGTCGGCGAGCACCGTCTCCTCGAGCGTCGCCTTGAACGCCTCGACCAGCTGGTGAGGGAGCTTGCGAATGAAGCCGACCGTGTCGGTGAGCAGGTAGCGCCGTCCGTGCTCGGTGAACGAGCGGGTGGTCGGATCGAGCGTGTGGAAGAGCCTCTCCCCCACCCCGACCCCGGCGCCGGTGAGCGCGTTGAGCAGCGTGGACTTGCCCGCGTTGGTGTACCCGGCGAGGGCGACGGCCGGGAGCGACGCCTCGTCGCGGGCCGAGCGCATCAGGCCGCGGTTCTGCTC
>JBOGZI010000234.1:0-2321 GCA_050697275.1 Solirubrobacterales bacterium
GTGTGCGACGGGGCGCTTAATCGTCTCTAAGCCGCGGCTTGCGGTTCCCTAAGAGCCGCGAGGCGGCCTAGAGGAAGTGCTCGCGGGTCTGCTCCTCGTCGGCGGTGAGCTCGCGGATCTTCGCCTCAGGGTCGTCGGCGCGCATCAGCGCCTCGCCGATCAGCACCGCGTCCACGCCCACGCGCTCCAGCTCCTCCAGCATGGCGCGCTCGGCGATGCCGCTCTCGGAGACCACCGTCTTGCCGGCTGGCACGTCGGGCATCAGCTCGAAGGTGGTCTGCACTTCAACGCTGAAGTCCTCGAGGTCGCGGTTGTTGATCCCGAGGACATCGCCATCCACCGCCAGAGCCCGCTCCAGCTCCTCCTCGTTGTGGACCTCGACGATGCAGTCGACATCGAGGCCACGGGCCTCATCGTGCAGCCGCGCCAGCTCATCGTCCTCGAGCGCCGCGACGATCAGCAGCACCGCGTCGGCCCCGGCGGCCGCGGCCTCGTAGAGCTGGTAGCGATCGACGATGAAGTCCTTCTGGAGCACCGGCAGGGCGCAGGCCCCCCTCGCCTCCCGCAGGTCCTCGAGCGATCCGCCAAAGTGGGCCTCGTCGGTGAGCACCGAGAGCGCGGCCGCCCCGCCCTGCTCGTAGGACCGGGCGATCTCGGCGGGCGTCGCGCCGTCCTTGATCTCGCCGGCGCTCGGGGACCGCCGCTTGAACTCGGCGATCAGCGAGAGTCCCGGCCTGACCAACGCCTCCCGGAAGGGACGCTGCTCGGGCCGCGAAGCGAGTTGCTTCGCAAGCTCCTCCAGCGGAACCGCGGCGCTGCGGCGCGCGGCGCCCTCGCGGGCGGAATCTACAAGCTCCTCGAGCATCCCCATCTCGTCCGCCAGACCCTAGCTTGATTCCGCCGCCAACTCGCGCGAGCGGGCCACCAGCCGCTCGAGCACGTCGAGGGCGGCGCCGGAGTCGACGGCCTTGCGCGCCTCCTCCACCCCGTCACCGAGGCTGACCGCCGCGCCGCCGACGTAGATCGCGGCGCCGGCGTTGAGCAGCGCGATCTCGCGCGGGGGGCCGGCCTTGCCCTCGAGGATTCCGCGCGCCACGGCCGCGTTCTCGGCGGGCTCGCCGCCGCCCACCTCCTCGAGCGGTGCGGACTCGAGCCCGAGCTCCTCGGCCTCGACGAACCATTCGTCTGTGCGGCCGTCGTCCACCTCGACCACTCGGGTGCGGGAGTTGATGCTGAGCTCGTCGAGTCCGTCGTCGGCGGAGACGACCATCGCCTGCTCGCAGCCGAGCGCCAGCAGCGCCTCGGCGATCGTCTCCTGGAAGGTCCGGTCCGAGACGCCGAGCAGCTGCCGATCCGCCCCGGCCGGGTTGGTGAGCGGGCCGAGCAGGTTGAAGATCGTGCGTACCGCGAGCCCCTTGCGCACCGGCACCACCGCGGCGGTCGCCTGGTGGTGCTTGGGGGCGAACATGAAGCCGAAGCCGACCTCGTCGATGCACTCCGCCACCTGCTCGGGGGAGAGCTCGATCGCCACCCCGAGCGCCTCGAGCAGGTCGGCCGAGCCGCACCTGCTGGTCGCCGAGCGGTTGCCGTGCTTGGCGACCTTGCAGCCGGCGCCGGCCGCGATCAGCGCCGCAGTCGTGGAGACGTTGAAGGTGGTGGGGCCGCCCCCGGTGCCCGCGGTGTCGACGAGATCCTCGGTGTCGATCTCGACGTGGGCGGCCAGCTCGCGCATCTTGCGTGCCAGCCCCACCAGCTCGGCCACCGTCTCCCCCTTGGCGCGCAGCGCGATCAGGAAGGCGGCGATCTGCACGTCGTCGGCGCGCCCCTCCATGATCTCGGCGAGCGCCGCCGAGGTGTGGTCGGCCGTCAGATGCGTGCCGTCGCAGAGCTCGTCGATCGCCCGGGTGAGGATGTCGTTCGGCATCTGTGGTCGGGAGAGGCTAGTCGGCGAGGAAGTTCCGCAGCAGCGCCTTCCCCTGCGGGGTGAGTACGGACTCGGGATGGAACTGGACGCCCTCGGCGGGAAGCTCGCGATGGCGCACCCCCATCACCACGTCCCCGTAGGTGGAGGTGACCGAGAGCTCGTCGGGAAGATCGGGATCGGCCACCAGCGAGTGGTAGCGGCCGGCGACGAGCGGGTTGGAGACGCCGTCGTAGATCGCCTTGCCGTCGTGCTCGACCTCGGCGTCCTTGCCGTGGATCGGGTCGCCCCGCACGACCCTGCCGCCGAATGCCTCGACCAGCGACTGGTGACCGAGGCAGACGCCGAGGACCGGCGTGCCCGCCTCGGCGAAGGCGCGGATCGCCTCGACCGAGATGCC
>JBOGZI010000235.1:0-7623 GCA_050697275.1 Solirubrobacterales bacterium
CGGCGACCAGCAGCACGAGAGCAAGCGCCGCCAGGGCGAGCCGACCGCCCCCCGAGGATCGCTTGGGCGATCGCTCGTCCATGATTTCTCGCTACGGCATCCCTTCTCCCCCCGTCCGGGGCTCAGAGTAGCGCGGGAGACGCGCCGTATCACGGCCTGGCCATCGGCTGGCGGCTCCACGAAACGCTGCCGGCCTCTGTGACGGGCGTCCGCGGGTGGGCGGCGAGCGGCGGCTATCTTCCCCGCGTGGCGGCGATCGAGACATTCGCCCTGGCGCGCGAGTTCGAGGGGGGAATCAAGGCCGTCGACGGGGTGGATCTGGCGGTCTCCGAGCAGGAGATCTACGGCTTCCTCGGCCCCAACGGCGCCGGCAAGACGACCACCGTCCGGATGCTCACAACCCTGCTGCGGCCGACGGGCGGCCGCGCCGTCGTCGCCGGCTACGACGTGGTCGACGATCCGGCGGCGGTGCGGCGAAAGATCGGTGTCGCCCTGCAGGAGGCAGCGCTCGATCCGCTGATGACCGGCCGCGAGCTGATCCAGCTGCAGGCGACGCTGCACGCGCTGCCGAAGGAGCGCGGGCGGGAGCTCAGCGAGCGGCTGCTCGACCGGGTCGGGCTCACCCTCGCCGCCGACCGGCGGGTCGGCACCTACTCCGGCGGGATGCGGCGGCGCCTCGACCTCGCCTCGGCGCTGGTGCACGCGCCGCCGGTCCTCTTCCTCGACGAGCCGACCACCGGCCTCGATCCCGTCAGCCGCCAGGCGATCTGGGAGGAGGTCAGGAAGCTGAACGAGGAGGGCACGACCGTCTTCCTCACCACCCAGTACCTCGAGGAGGCCGATCGCCTCGCCGACCGGGTCGGGATCATCAGCGGCGGCCGCCTGGTCGCCGAGGGGACCCCCTCGCAGCTGAAGGCCGAGGTCGGTAGACCGCATCTCGAGCTTGCGCTCGTCGATCAGGTGGGGAGCGAGGCCCGTTGCGAGGAGATCCTCAGCCGCTTCGGTCGCCCGCTGCCGGCCAAGGACGGCAAGCTCCTGGTCGAGCTCGAGCATGGCACCACCGAGGTCGGCCCAATCGTGATCGCGCTCAACGAGGGCGGGCTGGCGGTCGAGTCGCTCGACCTGGTGCAGCCGACCCTCGACGACGTGTTCGTCGCCAAGACCGGCCACCACCTCGAGGGCGACGAGCAGGACACCGGGGAGCAGGAGGCGGTGAGCGGGTGATCCAGCGGCTGGCGGCGAACGCCCGCGTGGTCGCCGCCCTCGGGGCCCGCTCCGTGAAGCAGACGGCCCGCCGCCCCCAGCTCGCCGCGCCGCTACTGGTCTTCCCCACCCTGCTGCTCGCAATCCAGGTGGGCGGCGCCGGCCGCGCCGTGGACCTGCCGCAGTTCCCGCAGGTGAACGGCTTCCTCGACTTCATGCTGGCCGGGGCGATGGTGCAGGCGGTGCTGCTGGCCGGCAACTCGGGCGCGATCGCGCTTGCGATCGATATCGAGATGGGCTTCATCGACCGCCTCTTCGCGGCGCCGATCTCGCGTTACGCGGTGGTGCTCGGGCGGCTCGCGGGCACCGCGATGCTGGGCGCCTTCACGGCGGTCTGGTTCATCGCGATCGGGCTGGTCTTCGGGGCCGAGATCAAGGAGGGAGTGCTCGGCGCGCTCTGGATCGTCGTGCTGGTCTCGGCGACCGCCCTCGCCTTCGGCTCAGTCGCCGCCGCGATCGCGTTGAAGACGAACAGCGCCAGCGTGGTCCAGGGCCTCTTCCCGCTGCTGTTCGTGATCCTCTTCCTCTCCACCGCCTTCTTCCCGGCCAACCTGATGCTCGAGCCGGCCGCCTCCGTCGCCGAGTACAACCCGCTCAGCTTCATCGTGGAGGGGCTGCGCGAGCCGACCGTGGACGCCTTCTCCGGCGAGGACGAGCTGAAGGCGGTGGCCTCGGTGATCGGGATCGGGATCCTCGGCTTCCTTCTCTGCGCCGCGGCGCTGCGGGGCCGGCTCAGGAGGGGCGTGTGAGCGCCGGCGCGTCTGTGGCAACGATCCGGGCGCTGGTCCGCCGCGCCCTCAACGAGATCTTCCGGGTCCCCGGCGCCGCGATCCCGGGGGTGCTGGCGCCGACCATCTTCTTCCTCGGGCTGACCGCCGTCTTCGGCAACCTCACCCTGCTCCCCGGCTTCACCTCGGAGAGCTACCAGAGCTTCATCATCCCGGTCAGCCTGATGCAGGGAGCGGCGTTCACCGGCGCCGCCACCGGGGTCAATCTCGCCCGCGACATCGAGCAGGGCTGGTTCGACCGCCTGCTTGCCTGCCCCGCCCCTCGCCCGGTGCTGCTCGCCGGGCTGGTGCTCTCGGCCAGCCTCAGGGCGCTCCTGCCGGTCACCTTCCTTCTCTGCGTCGCCTTCGTCACCGGCGCCCACTGGCCGGGGTTCGACGGTCTCGCGGTGGCGGTCCTGGTGGTGATGGGGATGGCGGTGGTCGCCGCGACCTGGGGATCCTCCCTCGCCTTCAAGTTCCGCACCCAGTCGGCCGCCCCGCTGATGCAGGCTGGGATGCTGCTGGCCGTGCTGACCACCACCGCCTACGCGCCGCTCGACCTGCTCACCGGCTGGCTGCAGGACGTGGCCCGGATCAACCCGGTCACCCAGGTGGTCGAGGCGGCTCGCCAGGGCTTCGTCGGCGAGGTGACCTGGGCGGAGACATGGCCCGGCCTGCTGGCGCTGGCCGGCCTGGCAGCCGTGCTCAGCTTCCTCGCGCTGCGCGGCATGCGGCGGATGACGCTGTAGCGCCCCGCAGGTGAGCCCCCGAACCCCCGCCCCGGCTGAAGCGCCAGCTCTGCGCGAGCAGGTGCTCGCCGCCGCCGAGCGCACCCTGCGTGCGGGCTGGATCGAGGGAGAGCGCGACGGGGTCGGCTTCGGGTACTCCAGGCCCAGTCCCGGGCACTACCCGTGGCAGTGGTACTGGGACTCCTGCTTCCATGCGATCGTCTGGCGGCGCTTCGACCCGGGCCGAGCCGAGGCGGAGCTGCGTTCCCTGCTCGCCGGCGGCGCCGAGAACGGCTTCATCGGTCACACGATCTTCTGGGACCGGCCGGTCGATTGCCGGCGGCGCTGGACCTACAACGTCACCTCCCGCGACGCCCCTCACACCTCCACCATTCAGCCTCCGCTGCTCGCCTGGGCGTGGCGCATCGCCGTCGGCGACCCTGGCCGCGAGCCCCGGATCGCGACGCATCATCGCTGGCTCGAGGCGAACCGCGGCCTCGACGGCGACGGGCTGCTCTGGATCGTGCAGCCCGACGAGTCCGGGCTGGACTCCTCGCCCAAGTTCGACCCGGTCTGGGGCGGCCGGGCTCACGCGCGCCCCCTCTTCCCCTTCCTGATCGCGCGCAACCGCAAGCACGGCTGGGACGCACGCCGCGTTCTGGACGCGGGCGGGCCGGTGCTCTGCGAGGTCGTCACCAACGTGCTCTGGGGGCTGGCCCGGCTCGCGGCCGGCGAGCCGTCGATCACCCCCCGGCTGGTCGAACGGCTCTGGGACCCCGAGCGCGGGCTGTTCCTCGACCTGGCGCGGGGGGAGGTGGCGAGGGAGCGGGACACCGACCCGGTCGACGGCGATCGCCGGGTGCGCACCTCGACCTGGTCGGCGCTTGCCCCGCTGGCGCTCCCCGACCTCCCCGAGGAGATCGGCCGCCGCCTGGTCGACGAGCACCTGCTCGACCAGCGGCGCTACTGGTTTCCGGTCCCGCCCACCTCGGTCTCCGGCGAGGAGCCCTCCTTCGAGCCGCGCGACTGGCAGAACTGGCTGGTCCGCCGCTACTGGCGAGGGCCGACCTGGGTCAACGCGGCCTGGCTGCTCTGGATCGGGCTCAACCGCCTCGGCTACAAGGCCGAGGCGGCGCAGATGACCGAAGCGCTCGCCCAGACGGTCGTCCGCGAGGGGCTGCGCGAGTTCTACGAGCCCACCACCGGGGAGGGCCTCGGCGCCGTGGACTTCGGCTGGACCTCCTTGATCGCCGAGCTGGTCGAGCCGGACAACGCGGCCCGCCGCTCCTATCTGGCCTAAGCCGGGACGATGAGCTGGATCACGGGGGAGAACCCCGCCCGGCAGAAGTCCTTGCGGGTCTTCTTCTTGATCGCCTTCACCTGAACGTACACCGCGGTACCGGCCACCGGGCCGGACAGCCTCCCCCGGAGGTTGAAGTTCCCGTTCAGATCCGAGGTCTTGCTGTCGAGCGTCGCCAGCAGGGCGCCGCCTGCATCGGTGAGGAACAGCTTCATCCCACGGTGGGCCCTGCACGCCTGCGCGCTGCGCAGCGAGCCCCGCGCCCTCACCTTCCCGTTCTTGCTCACCGAGGGGCTGCCGCTGTTGAAGACCACGCCGGTCTTGCGCTTCTTCGCGATCGCGGCCCCCGCGCCGAACGTCCCGATCAGCAGTGCCGACGTAGCCAGCACCACGAGCATTCTTCCCGCCTTCATCGAATCCCTCCTCGTATCGACGGATACGAGGGTACCGCGCCTACTTATACCGGTAGGTGATCCGGCCGCGATCGAGGTCGTACGGCGAGAGCTCGATCTTCACCCGGTCTCCGGGAAGGATGCGGATGTAGTGGCGGCGCATCTTGCCCGAGATGTGGCCGAGGACCTCGTGGTCGTTGTCCAGCTTGACGCGGAACATCGTGTTGGGGAGGGCCTCGGTGATCTCGCCCTCCATCTCGATCTTCTCTTCCTTGCCCATGCGGCGGAAACGGTAGCGCCCCGGGCGGGCGATGGGCGCCCCCGTGCCTATTTCCCCTCGAAGGTCGCCTTGCCCGGGCCTTCAGCGAGGAAGCTCTTGACCGCGTTCTGGAGGTCCTCGCTCCCAAACAGCTCGGCGAACTGCTCGGGGGTGACGCGGTCGGCCTCGTCCACCCCGCCCGCGCGGTAGGCACGGATGATGCGCTTGGTCGCAGCGTGCGCCAGGGTCGGCCCGTCGGCCAGCCGGTGGGCGAACCTCATCCCCTTCTCGAGCAGCTGGTCATCCGACACGACTCGGTTGACGACGTTCCAGCGCTCCAGGGTGGCGGCGTCGTAGAGGCCGCCGCTCATCACGAACTCCGCGGCGCGCGCGGGCCCGGCGCGCTCCGCCATCCGCTGGGTGCCGCCGGCCCCCGGGGTCAGCCCAACCACCGCCTCGACCAGCCCGAACCGGGCGTTCTCGGTCGCCCAGGTCATGTCGCAGGCGAGCGAAACCTCGAGCCCCGCGGTGAGGCAGAGTCCGTGGACGAGCGCCAGGGTCGGTATCTCGAGCTCCTCGAGGCGCTTCGCGGTCGCGATCAGGGTTCCGAAGTCGCCGGCCGCAGTCCCCTCTTCGACCGCCTGCTGGAAGTTGTTGACGTCGGCTCCGCCGGTGAACAGCTCGCCCTCGGCCCGCCAGACCAGCGCGCGGGCGTCGGAGCCCTCGACCTCGTCCACGCAGGCGACCAGCGCCTCCCAGGCCTCCCGGCCGAACAGGTTGAGGGGCGGGTTGTCGAGCACCATCACCGCGACGTTGCCGTCGCGCTCGAGCCTCACCGGGGCGGTCCTCGTCTTCTCAGCCATGGTCTCCTCGCTCAGGTTCGAAGTCTTTCGGCGATCGCCGCGATCTCCTCCTCCTTGCCGCCCCGCGGAATCCAGGGAAGCTCCAGCGGGTCGTCCTCGTAGCGCGGCAGGACGTGCAGGTGGAAGTGGAAGACCGTCTGCCAGGCGGCGGGCCGGGTCGCCTGCAGCACGTTGAAGCCGTCCGGCTCGAGTGCCTCCTCCATCCGCTTGGCGAGCCGCTGGGCTGCCAGGATCGAGGCCGTGAGGTCGTCCTCGCCGATGTCCAGCAGGTCGGTGGAGTGGGCGCGGGGCACGACCAGCGCGTGCCCCCTCGTCGCGGGGTTGATGTCCATGAAGGCGACGGTGCGCTCGTCGGAGTCCACCGTCTGGCTCGGCACCGAGCCCTCGACGATCCCGCAGAAGAGGCAGTCGCCCTCCGCCATCGACCGCAGGCTATGCGATCCCACTCGGGCTAGGTGGGCACGGGCGGAACGCTATGGGTAGCTGCTCCCGACCTCGACGGGGCGCTCATCAGCCGCTCATCGCGAACGCAAACGGCCCGCCTGAGGCGGGCCGCTGCGGCTTTGCGCAGTACAGATCGCGCGCGTTTAACGGCGTGCAGCTCCGCTACGGAACCGTCACGATCGGGCTCTGCCCGGCGACCTCCATGCAGTTGAACTGACGACCCTTCTTGTTCTTCTTGCCCTTCTTCTTGCTGCCGACCTTGCGGAACTCGTCATCGACGAATGCCTGCAACACGTAGGTACCCGCAGCCGTCGGGGCCATCACCATGGTGCTGTAGTCGCCGTTCGGGCCGGTCTCGACCGTGGACACCACTCCCGTCGGGCTGGGGGCACCGGTCACCGTATTGACCCACTGCGTGAGCAGCACGTCGCGGTCCTTGCGGCAGTTGCTGCTCGCCTTGACGTTGCCGCTGGCCGTCACGAGGCTCCCTGCCGGCGCAGGATTCGGCACCACGAACGCGCTCACGGTGCCGGACACCTGCTTCGGCCCCTTCGGGCCCTTCTTTGCGACACCGCTCGGCGCCGCGGTCAGCCCGACCGCAAGTGCGCAGACAACAGCAGCGCTGAACAGCCTCTTCATTGTCTTCCTTTCCCTAGCCATGCGATGCATATACCCGGAAAGCGCCGCGGGTACGCGAAAGGTTACGGGCCGGAAAAGCGCCCTGGGTACGCAAGAGGCTACGGGCCGGACGAACGTTCGCCCGCCTGAAGCCTGCGCGCCAGCTCGAGCGCCTGCTCGCGCCCCTCGATCTCTCCCGCGTAGGCGGCGGCTCGCAGCTGCTCCAGCAGCCGCCCCATCTCCGGCCCGGGCCTGATGCCGAGCTCGGCCGCCAGCTCGTCGCCGCTGAGGGGCGGCTGCGGGGACCCTTCGCGATGCCAGGCGAGAGCCTCGGCGAGCATCTCGCGGGCGAGGGCGAGGTGCGCCTCGACCATCTCCTCGCTCGCCAGCGGGCCCTCACCACGGGCCGCGAGGCGGTCGGCGGCGCTCAGCAGCGTCACGTCCACCGCGACGGGCCCGGTCGCCTCCAGGTACTCGAAGATGGCGCGGCGCGAGAGTGGCCGCTGGGGGATCAGGAAGCCGAGCCGCAGGTGGTGCAGGGCCCGCGCCAGCAGGTGGCCGCTGAGCCGGCGGCTGGTTCGCAGCCGCCGGCAGATCGAGGCGATGATCGCCGCCCCGGCCTCGTCGTGGCCGATGAAGGTCACATGGCCGGAGCCCTCGTCGCGGGTCTCCGGCTTGCCCAGGTCGTGGAACAGGGCGCCGAAGCGGAGCGCGCCGCCCCGCGTCAGCTCGTCGGCGAGCGGCTCGCGCAGGAACCCCTCCAGGCGGCCCGCGAGCTCCCCCGCGAAGCGGGGCAGATCGCGCTCGATCGCGAGCCACTCCTCGAGCACCGCGAGGGTGTGACCCAGCACGTCGAGGTGGTGGTTCGGGTTCTGGATCACGCCCCGCAGGGCCTCCAACTCGGGGAGCACCACGGCGGTGAGCGCCAGCTCGTCCATCAGCTCCAGGCCGCGCAGCGGGCGCGGCCCGGCGACGATCCCGCGCAGCTC
>JBOGZI010000236.1:0-7333 GCA_050697275.1 Solirubrobacterales bacterium
GTGTTCGCGCCTGGCGTTGCCGGGCCCGCCGGACTGGGCGACGACCTGGGTGCCGTCCAGCCGCCGCCGGCTCCGCGAACGCGGCGTCGAGCTCACTCGGCTGCTGGCCGGACCGGCGGCCGAGCCCCTGCTGCGCCGCGTCGTCCACGGAGCCGACCAGACCAGCCTGGACGCCGCCGCGCGGCGCGCCGCCCCCGTCGGGGCGTTCGCCGCGTCGGCAGCGGCGCCCCCGCGGGTGGTGCTGGTCGACGACGTGCGGACGACCGGTGCCACCCTCTCCGTCTGCGCCAGGGCGCTGCGCGCGGGCGGCTGCGGGCGCGTGGTGGCGCTCACCCTGGCCCGGGTGCGCTGAGCGCTCGCCTGCCCGTCCGGCGTCCCGTAGGATCCGCCCGACAATCCGGCGCTAGGAGGGCTTGGTGAGAATCGAGGTCCAGGGCAGGAACGTCGAGGTGACCGATGAGCTCCGGGAGGCGGTGGAGAGCCGCTTCGCCCGCGTCGGCAAGCAGGTTGCCGACCAGGCCGTGCTCGAGGTGGTGCTGAGGGAGGAGCGCAACCCGCGAATCGCCGATCGCATGGTCGCCGAGGCGACCCTGGGCCTGAAGGGGGTGACCCTGCACGCGGAGGAGGCCTCCCCCGACATGCTGCACTCGATCCACGAGCTGGCCGAGGACATCCGCCGGCAGGTGAAGAAGCACCGCGAGAAGCGCCGGAAGCGCCATCGCACCCGCCGCATCGTCGCCCGGATGAGAGGCCGCCCCACCTAGCAGCGACCGCCCGGCTGCTCACGGGCCGTTGCTACGCTGACCCCGTGGCCAGAGGAATCCTCGACCGGGCCCTCAGGATGGGGGAGGGCAAGCAGTTCAAGCAGTATGAGGGCCGGGTCGACGCGATCAACCGCATCGAGCCGGAAATGAAGCTGCTCGACGACGCCGAGCTCCGCAGGGACGCCGACGCGCTGCGCGAGCGCGCCAAGGGCGGCGAGGGGCTGGACGACCTGCTGCCGGAGGCGTTCGCGCTGACCCGCGAGGCGGCGCGCCGGACGATCGGCCAGCGTCACTTCGACGTCCAGCTGATCGGCGGCATGGTGATGCACTCGGGGGCGATCGCCGAGATGAAGACCGGCGAGGGCAAGACCTTGACCGCGACGCTGCCGGTCTTCCTGAACACGCTGGCGGGGGAGGGCGTGCACCTGGTCACCGTCAACGACTACCTGGCGCGCCGCGACGCCGAGTGGATGGGGCCGATCTACGAGGCGCTGGGCGTGACCGTCTCCGCGATCCAGGAGGGCGACGAACCGACGACCAGGCGGGAGAAGTACGCCGCCGACGTCACCTACGGCACCAACTCCGAGTTCGGCTTCGACTACCTGCGCGACAACATGGCCGGCTCGCTCGAGGAGTGCGTGCAGCGCGGCCACGACTTCGCGATCGTCGACGAGGTCGACAACATCCTGATCGACGAGGCGCGCACCCCGCTGATCATCTCCGGCCGGCCCGAGCAGGCAGCCGACCTCTACTACACGTTCGCGCGCCTCGCCAAGCAGATGAAGGGCGAGGCTGCGAAGCAGAAGCTCAAGTCGCTCGGGGAGTCCAAGGACACCAGCGAAGTCGACTACGACTACGAGTACGACGAGAAGCACAAGACGGTGGCGCCCACCGAGCGCGGCATCACCAAGGCGGAGGAGTTCCTCGGCGTCGACAACCTCTACCTCGGTGAGCACGGCACCCTGGTCAACCACCTGATCCAGGCGCTCAAGGCCGAGTCGCTCTACAGGCGCGACACCGAGTACGCGGTGATCGAGGGCGAGGTGATGATCATCGACGAGTTCACCGGCCGCATCCTCGAGGGCAGGCGGTGGTCGGAGGGTCTGCACCAGGCGATCGAGGCGAAGGAGGGCGTCTCGATCCGCGAGGAGAACCAGACCCTGGCGACGATCACGCTCCAGAACTACTTCCGGCTCTACGACAAGCTCTCGGGCATGACCGGCACGGCACTCACGGAGGCGACCGAGTTCATGAAGATCTACAAGATGCCGACCGTCGACATCCCGACCAACGTGCCGATGATCCGTGCCGACCAGAACGACGCGATCTACAAGACCAAGCAGGGCAAATGGGGGGCGGTGGTGGACGAGCTCGAGCGGCGCAACCAGGCCGGGCAGCCGGTCCTGGTCGGGACGATCTCGGTCGAGGTCTCGGAGATGCTCTCCGGCGAGCTGAAGCGCCGCGGCATCGAGCACGTCGTCCTCAACGCGAAGCCCGAGCACGCCCAGCGGGAGGGCGAGACGATCGCCCAGGCGGGCCGCAGGGGGGCGGTGACGATCGCGACGAACATGGCGGGGCGCGGCGTCGACATCAAGCTCGGCGGCAACGCCGAGTACATGGCGAGAATGGAGCTGAAGAAGCGCGGGATCACGCCGGGAGACGAGAACTTCGACGAGGCTCTGCGGGAGATGACCGCCGAGCTCGAGTCCCAGGTCGAGGCCGAGGCGGAGGAGGTGAAGCAGGCCGGCGGCCTCTTCATCTGCGGTACCGAGCGCCACGAGTCGCGCCGGATCGACAACCAGCTTCGCGGCCGCTCAGGCCGCCAGGGGGACCCGGGCGAGTCGCGCTTCTTCCTCTCCGCCGAGGATGAGCTGATCCGGCTCTTCGCCGGCGAGCGCATCTACAAGATCCTCGACCGGCTCGGGCCGGTGGACGAGGAGGGCCGCGAGGAGGCCCTCGAGGCGAAGATGCTGACCAAGACGATCGAGGGCGCCCAGAAGAAGGTCGAGCAGCAGAACTTCCTGATCCGCAAACGGGTGCTCGAGTACGACGACGTGATGAACGAGCAGCGCCGCATCGTCTACAAGTACCGCCGCGAGGTCCTCGAGGGCAAGGATATGTCCGATGTCGCCCGGGAGGAGCTGGCCGAGGTGGTCAGCCGCCTGGTTGAGAGCTACACGCCCGGCGACATCATCGAGGACTGGGACCTCGGGGAGCTGCAGACCCAGGTCCACCAGCTCTGGCCCTCGGAGGTCGACCTCTCGGACGTGCAGCCGGAGACCGCCGATCGCGAGCAGCTCCGCGACAGCCTGATCGCCGATGCGCTCGCCGCCTACGACCGCCGCGAGCAGGAGTTCGGCGACGAGATCATGCGGCAGCTCGAGCGGGCGATCCTGATGCAGATCATCGACAACCGCTGGCGCGAGCACCTCTACGAGATGGACTACCTGCGCGAGGGCATCCACCTGCGCGGCTTCGCCCAGATCGACCCCCTGGTCGCCTACAAGAACGAGGGCTTCCAGATGTTCGAGGAGATGATGAACTCGCTCTGGGAGGAGTTCGCGCGGCTGATCTTCCACGTCCAGGTCGAGGTCGCCCCGAGCGGCCCGGCCGAGTTCGCGCCCGCCCAGACGCCGTCCCAGGTGGAGTACTCCGGCGGCACCCTCGAGGCGCAGCCGAGCGCGATGGAGGAGGTGGCCGCCGAGGCCGCCCCCGGCGCCGCGGCCCCCGGGGTGACCGCACCGCCCGCCGCCTCAGGAGCCGGCGCGGCGCCCGGCCGCCCCGCCGGCAACGGCGGCGGCGACGGCACCAACCCGCAGACGGTGGTCAAGGAGGAGAAGGAGAAGATCGGCCGCAACGACCCCTGCTGGTGCGGCTCGGGCAAGAAGTACAAGAAGTGCCACGGAGCCTGAGCTAGCCGACCCCCTTCTCGCAGTTCCTCCGCTTGTCCTTGCCTCCCTGGCCGCGGCAGGTGTCCACCGCCTTCCGAGGCGGCGCTCCGGGGGTGCCGCCTCGCATCTTGTCGTTTCCCTTGCCGCCCAGGATCAGATCCGGCCCTCCGCCGCCGATCAGGACGTCCTTGCCCGCGCCGCCGACGACGCGGTCTCTGCCGTTACCCCCGCAGAGGAAGTCCTTGCCGCCGCGGCCGAGCAGCACGTCCTTGCCGCCGTGAGCGACGATCACATCGCGTCCTTTCGTTCCGCGGATCTTCTCGGATCCAGGGGTGCCGCTGTGCGTGGCTCGCCGACCCCGGCAGGTGCCGGTAGGCGCCGGCGCGGGAGCCTGCGGCTGCGCAGCCGGCGGTTGCGGCGCCGGAGGCCGCTGCGCGCCCCCTGTGACGTCGACGACGGTGTTGAGCGAGCGGGTGACGGCGCCGAGGGCGGGCACGGTGACGTTCCAGCTCAGGCCGGCGCCGTTGTCGATGAAGTCGTTCGGCCTCACCGTGTTGGCCAGGGGGTTGCCGTCGATCGCCTCCCACACGGTGAAGAACTGGTCCTCCAGGTAGTTGCTGCCGGCGTCGAGGGGCTCGAACCCGATCAGGCGGCCCGGGGGCGAGTTGTTCGGGTTGAGCGAGCAGAAGATCCCGCTCGTCGCAGCATTGAAGAACCCGAAGCCATCATCGCTTTCCTCCAGGAAGCAGTCTCCGGCGTGGTAGAGGACCGCGTCGACGGGAGTGTCGCTGCTGTTCGAGACCTGCACGTCGCTTCGGTAGAACCGATTCCCGGTGACGTAGGTGTCGGTCCGGGTGATCGAGAGGGGTGTCGCCCCCACCTGAACCACCGTAGTCACACTGAACGGGTCGCCGGAGGTGCCGGTTCCCGTCACGTCCGTCTGGCTGACCGGAGTGAACGGGGTACCGTCGGCGGCCGACCCACTGGTAGCGGTGCCGTCGTGGTTGTCCCAGTCGGGCGAGTAGGTGACAGCGCCGGTGTGCAGCATCGTCCCGCAGTCCCCGGGGATCGTGTCCGGCGGAAAGAAGCTCAGGTTCGTGTCGCCGACCAGGTCCACCTGGCAGCTCAGCTCGTTGCCGAGGTAGATGTGCTCCAGCGGGCCCGTCGAGCTGATGTCCTTGAACGGCACAGCCGCCGGAGCAGCGCTCGGCGACACGAGCAGCACGATCACAGCAACACACCCCGCGAAACCGCTGCGAATCCTCATCGATGACTCCCTTCCGCGGTACGGAACAACCGCGTTCCAAGGTCGATCTGCCATTTCCGCCACGATTCTCTATCAGGCGGGCGCGCGTCGCATCGTGGTACTACCACGAACTTTCCCCGGCGCCGGTTCGGGAAGCGGAGTCAGCCCGGATTGCGCTCTGGTCGCGTGGGGATCACAAGTCAGGACACCCCTAGCCTCGGACGACCTCTTGAGCCACCCGTAGGGCCCGGTTGAGGGCGCGTTTCTGGAGGCGGCCCGGGCGGTCGCAGGCCTCGTGGTGGCAGGGGTCGCTTCCCCGCCAGACCTGGATCACCGCGGCGGGCAGCCCGGCCAGCTCGAACTCGCGGTGGTCGGAGTTGCCGGATCCGGAGTCGCGGGCCCAGCGCACCGTGACCCCGGCGCGCCGGGCGGCGGCGAGGATCTGGCCCTCGACCGCGTCGCGGACGCCCGCCTCGGGTGAGCGCAGGTAGAAGCGGCGGCCCCGGCCGACCATGTCCACCGAGAGCGCGAAGCGGAGGTCGCCGCCGCGGCCCTCGTTCTTCACCGTCTTCACCAGCGCCGCGGCGCCGACGTGATAGCCGGTGCCGATCACGACCCTCTCCTCGGCGCCGGTGGCCACCAGCCAGACGTCGCATTGCGGCTTCAGCACGGCGAGGCGCGGCGCCAGGCCGACCAGCACCCCGACCCCCGACGCGTTGTCGTTGGCGCCCGGCCCGGGAGGCACGCTGTCGGTGTGCGCCATCAGGACCAGGAGGCAGTTCGAGGCGCCCTCGATCCGGCCGATCACGTTGCGGGAGGTACCGCGCCCCGGCACCCGGAAGCGCTCGGCGCTGACCGTGAGCCCGGCGGCCTCGAAGCGGCCGGCGACGTAGCGGTGGGCGCGACGCTCGTTGCGGCTCCCGGCCGGCCGGGAGCCGATGTCGCCGGCGAGGTGGGTCGCGGCCTCATAGGAGCTCACCGCCCCGGCCCCCTGGGGCAGGGCCAGGCCGGTCACGACCAGCGCGATGGCGAGGAGCGCCGCCACGCGCCAAGTGTTCCAGGGCGCCAGCGCCTGGGTCGGCGGGCCAATACCCTTTGACGATGGCCGAGACGCTTCCCAAGGAGGGATTCGCCGCGCGGCTCGCCGAGATCCGCGGGCAGCTGAAGCTGCTCTCGGACTACCTTTGACCCTGCCGCGCTGAGCGAGGAGGTCGAGCGGCTCGAGGGGGAGATGGGGAAGCCCGGCTTCTGGGACGACCAGGCTGCGGCCGCGGAGATCTCGGCCAGACACTCCCGCGCCCAGCGGCGGCTGCAGGGCTTCCGCCGGCTCGAATCGGACGTGGCCGACCTCGACGAGCTGGCCGAGCTCGCCGCCGACGACGAGGAGATGGCGGACGAGCTCGCCGACCAGCTCGCCTCGGTGGAGCGCCGGCTGGCCGAGCTCGAGGAGGAGCGCCTCTTCTCCGGCCCCTACGACGGTGGGGACGCGGTGGTCACCGTCCACGCGGGGGCGGGCGGGACCGACTCCCAGGACTGGGCGGAGATGCTGCTGCGCATGTACCTGCGCTGGGCCGAGCGGCGCGGCTTCCAGGTGGAGCTGAAGGAGGCCTCCCCCGGGGAGGAGGCCGGCCTCAAGTCGGCCACCTCCGTCGTCCGCGGCGACAACGCCTACGGGCTGTTCGCCGCCGAGCGCGGCGTCCATCGCCTGATCCGGATCTCGCCCTTCGACGCGTCGTCGCGGCGTCACACCAGCTTCGCCCAGGTCGACGTCGCCCCCCTGGTGGAGGGTGACGTCGAGGTCGACCTGGACGAGGGGGAGATCCGCGTCGACACCTACCGCGCCTCGGGGGCCGGCGGCCAGCACGTCAACAAGACCGACTCCGCGGTCCGGATCACCCACGAACCGACCGGGATCGTGGTCCAGTGCCAGAACGAGCGCTCCCAGGCACAGAACAAGGCGGTGGCGATGGAGCTGCTGAAGGCGCGGTTGCTGGAGCTGAAGGAGCGCGAGCGGGCCGAGGAGCTCGCCAGGGAGCGCGGCGAGGTGAAGTCGGCGGAGTGGGGCTCGCAGATCCGCAGCTACTTCCTGCACCCCGACCAGCGGGTGAAGGACCATCGCACCGGACACGAGGCCGGTGACGCGCAGCGGGTCCTCGACGGCGACCTCGACCCCTTCGTCCGCGAGTACCTGAACCTGGCGGCGGCCGACTCGCCCGCGGCCGCGGGCTAGCTTGGCCCCCTCGACGAGAATCGCGGTCGGCGCCTCGGAGAGCTTCGACACGGTCGAGGCCGCGGCCGAGGCCGCCGACGCCGCCCGGGCCAAGCTGGGGGCGCCCTGCGACCTGGCCGCGGTGTTCGCCTCGGGCCCGCACCTGCCGATGGCGAAGTGGCTGCTCTCGGAGGTGCAGGAGCGCCTCGGGCCGGCCAACCTG
>JBOGZI010000237.1:0-8917 GCA_050697275.1 Solirubrobacterales bacterium
CTCGCCGATGAACTGGTCGACGAGGTTGCGGCGGTGGGTGAGGATCAGGACGCCCCCCGTGCGGGAGGCCTCGATGAAGCCGACGGCGGCGACGGTCTTGCCGGAGCCGGTGGCGTGCTCGAACCAGAAACGCCGGCTCGCTCCGGGGTCCTCGGGGGCCTCGGCAACGACCTCCTCCTCTTCCTCCTCGCTCCAGTCCTTCGCCTCCTCGGCCTCGGTCGCCTCCTCTTCCTCCTCGAGGTCCTCGGGCGCGCCGTCGGTCGAGGGCTCCTCCGCCGTCTCAGGTTCAGCCGCGGCGGGGCTCTCGGGTTCCGCGGCGGCGGTGGCGGCGCCGTTCCCGTTCCCGGTCCAGGGCCGACCGTTGATGCGCTCCTGGACGTCAGCGATCAGGGCGGCGAGGGTGCCGGAGAGCGCGTCCACCTGATGGGGATCGAGCTCGGCGCCGTCGGCGAGCTGCGGCTTCTCCTCGGCGAGCACCCGCTCCAGCCCGAGCATCAGCGAGAAGTCGCGGCGCCACTCGATCGAGGGGGCTTCGTTGCCGGCCTCGATCTCGGCCAGGACGGCATCGAGGGCGCGGCGCCGGGGAGTCCCCTCGGCGAGGTCCTTCGGGGTCTCGCCCTCGAGCAGGAAGGGCTCGCGCGCGAACTCGCGCGCACGCTCGATCTCGGCGCTGCTAGACGCCTTCGCCGCCTTCTTGGCGGCCGGCTTGGTCTTCTCAGCCATCTGAGGCTCTCTTGGTCCGGCGCTCCCCGCCAGAAGAAGGTGGCGAGGGCTCGGCCTGATCACGGGACTCCCGGGGAACGGCTCTCCGCCCCGGGCTCCCTTGGTCCAGGAACTAGATGGACCAGGTGAGATTAAAGCAGCCGAACAACCGGTCGGCGGTCCGGTTCGTACAAGCTGTGAGGATTCCTTGATCTCTGCCCACCAGACAGCCACGGCTGCCCTGCTCGGCCTCCTGCTCGCCGCGGCGCTGGTCGCCTGCGGCTCAGACGACGCCGGCAACCCGGACTCGAGGCTCACCCCCGGGCAGGCGAGCGCCCCGGTCGAGGGGGCAGCGCCACAGCTCGTCGCGATCCGCGAGCAGGCCAACCAGTTGCTCGCGGGGGGCAGGCCCGCCTTCGAGCGGCGGCTCGAGGACCTGAGGGGGATCCCGGTGGTGGTCAACAAGTGGGCCTCCTGGTGCGGGCCGTGCCGGCTCGAGTTCCCCTTCTTCCAGTCGCAGGCGCAGCGGCGCGGCGGCGAGGTCGCCTTCCTGGGTGACTTCGCCAACGACTCGGAGGCCGCGGGCGAAACGTTCCTCGAGCAGCTCCCCCTCCCGTATCCCTCCTACGTCGATCCCGACCAGGAGATCGGGGCGGCGATCGGCGCTCCGGTCAACTTCCCGGCCACCGCCTTCTACGACTCCTCGGGCGAGCTCGTCCACACCCGCCAGGGCCAGTACCGCGACGAGGAGCAGCTCGCTGCGGAGATCGACCGCTACGCGAGGTAGCGCCCGGAATCGGGCCTCCGCACGAGGGCTGTCCCCGAGACGGATGCGCCCCAGGGGGATAATGGAGGCGTGGAAGCTCTCGCCGCCGCCCTGGTCGGTATCGCCCTGGTCCTGTTCATCGCCGAGGCCCACGTGCCCGGCGGCGTCTTCGCCGGGCTGGGAATCGCCTCCCTGGTCGGCGCCGGGTTCGCCTTCCGCGAGGCGGGAAACGATCTGCCGATCGCAGTGATCGTCGCGGCCGCGCTGGTGCTGGGCGGGTTCTTCATCTTCGCCGGCCGCAAGGTGTTCAAGGCCCATCGCGACGAGCCGGTACGGACCGGCTGGGAGGAGCTGGTGGGCCGCGAGGGCGAAGCACGCGAGCCGCTCGACCCCGTCGGCCAGATCTGGGTCGAGGGAGCGCTCTGGAAGGCGCGGGTGGGCGACGGCGAACCCGGGCTGGAGGCCGGCGCCCGGGTCCTGATCGAGTCGGTGGATGGGCTCACCCTGGTGGTGCGCCCGGTCTCCGACGTCGCCGGCGAGCCGGGCCAGGGATAGCCCGGCGGCCTCGGCACCCTGATGGCGCGACCGCTGCGAGTGACGATCTGGGCGGCGATGGCGCTGGCCGGCGCGATGATCCTGATCGCGGCCGCGTCCGGACAGCCGGGAAGCGGCACGGCGAGATCGATCGAGCTCACCGGGACCATTGACCCGGCGACCTCGGAGTGGATCAACCGCGCCCTGGACGACGCGGTCGACGACGGGGCCGAGGTGGCGATCATCCGCATCGACACCCCCGGCGGCCTCGACACCTCTACCCGCGAGATGGTCAAGGAGATCACCGGGGCTCCACTGCCGGTGTTCGCCTACGTCTCTCCGGACGGGGCGCGGGCGGCGTCGGCCGGGGTCTTCATCACCGAGGCGGCGGACGTGGCGGCGATGGCGCCGCAGACCAACATCGGCTCGGCCACGCCGATCTCGATCGGGCCGGGCGGCGACAACGAGGTGCTCGGGGAGAAGATCGAGAACGACGCCGCCGCCTACGCGCGGGCGCTCGCCGAGGGGCACGGCCGCAACGGGGAGCTTGCCGCGAGGACCGTGACCGAGGCCGAGAACGTGACCGCGACGGAGGCGCTCGAGGCGAACCTGATCGACCTGGTCGCGGCGAGCGAGGAGGAGCTGCTGGCCGAGCTGGACGGCTTCCAGGTCCAGGGGCCGAAGGCGCAGACGCTGGAGACCTCCGGCCTGCGGATCGAGCGGGCGGACATGCCCTTCCGCTACCAGGCGCTGCAGCTGATCGTCAACCCGACGATCGCCTTCCTGCTGCTCACGATCGGGCTGATCGGGATCGCGATCGAGCTGTTCAACCCCGGCCTCTTCCTTCCGGGGTCCCTCGGCCTCGTCTCGTTCCTGCTCGGCCTCTACGGGACGGCCCAGATCCCGGTGCGGCTCTCGGGCGTGCTGCTGCTGGTGCTGGGAGCGGCGCTGATCATCGCCGAGGCGCACGTAGCCGCCGGCGGGGTGCTCGGGATCGCCGGGCTGGCGGCGCTGGTGGCCTCCAGCCTGCTGCTCTACGACACGGACTCCAGCGAGTTCGGGGTCTCGCCGCCGATCGTGATCAGCGCGGTCCTGCTGCTCGGCCTGCTGCTGCTGGTCGTCACCCGCAAGGTGATCTCCGCCCATCGCGACGAGCCGGTACGGACCGGCTGGGAGGAGCTGGTCGGGGCCGAGGGCGAGGTGCGCATCCCGCTCGACCCGGTCGGGCAGGTGTTCGTGGACGGGGCGCTGTGGCGGGCGACGGCCGACGCCGAGCAGGGCCCGATCGGCTCAGGGATTAGAGTGCGAGTCGAGTCGGTCGACGGGCTGACGCTGGTGGTGCGGCCCGTCGGGGCCGGCGCCACGGACTCAGGCGAACAAAGGAGCTAGCGACATGGCGGTCCTGATCGGCGTCCTCGTAGTCATCGCCTTCTTCCTGCTGATCTTCCTCGGCTCCGCCGTCCGCATCCTGCGCGAGTACGAGCGAGGGGTGATCTTCCGGCTCGGCCGGCTGATCGCCCAGAAGGGGCCGGGCCTGATCCTGCTGATCCCGATCATCGACCGGATGGTCCGGGTCGATTTGCGCACGGTGACCCTGAACATCCCGCCGCAGGAGGTGATCACCCGCGACAACGTGCCGGCCCGCGTGAACGCCGTCTGCTACTTCCGGGTGATCGACCCGAACCGTGCGATCGTCGAGGTCGAGAACTTCCTGCTCGCCACCTCCCAGATCGCCCAGACCACCCTGCGGTCGGTGCTGGGCAAGGCCGAGCTCGACACGCTCCTGGCCGAGCGCGAGCGGCTCAACGAGCAGCTGCAGAAGATCATCGACGAGCAGACCGAGCCCTGGGGCGTGAAGGTGACCGTGGTGGAGATCAAGGACGTGGAGATCCCCGAGCAGATGCAGCGGGCGATGGCGCGTCAGGCCGAGGCCGAGCGCGAGCGGCGGGCGAAGATCATCAACGCCGAGGGTGAGTTCCAGGCCGCGGAGAAGCTCGCCTCCGCCGCCGAGATCATCTCCAAGAACCCGGCGACCCTCCAGCTCCGCTACCTCCAGACGCTGCTCGAGATGGGGGTGAACCAGAACACCACGATCGTCTTCCCGCTGCCGATCGAGCTGATGAAGGCCTTCCAGGAGATGCGCTCCCAGGTCGGGGGAGGCGGATGATGGTTGGGCATCCGGCCCGGTGAGGCACGGGCCACACCCGGCTTGAGCCCGGACTGTCGGCTGACCTTGACCGTGCGGCCGGCGCGCGACGCCGACGAGGTGGCCGCAGCGCAGCGGCTGCGGATTCGCGTCTTCTGCGAGGAGCAGGGCGTCTCGCGTGAGGAGGAGGTCGACGGCCGCGACGACGAGTCCCTGCACGTGATCGCGGCAGACGAGTCAGGGGTGATCGCGACCTGCCGGCTTCGCTTCACCGCTGAGGGGTGCAAGCTGGAGCGGATGGCTGTGGAGGCTCGCTTGCGGGGGCTCGGCGCGGGGGCGCGGCTGCTGGAGGGAGCGGAGCAGGCGGGGCGCGAGCGCGGGTCGGAGACGATGGTGCTGCACGCCCAGCGCTCCGCTGAGTCCTTCTACGCCGCCCACGGCTACCTGACGGAGGGGGAGCCGTTCATGGAGGCCGAGATCGAGCACGTGCGGATGAGGAAGGCGCTGTGAGCCCACAGCGCGTACACGACGATCCCCCGCCCGAGGTGCGGATCGACCAGCTCACCGGGCTGCGGACGGTGCTGGCGCCGGCACGGGCGGAGCGCCCGATCGAGTTCGGCTACGAGCGGCCGGACCGGAGGGAGGGCGAGTGCCCCTTCTGCGAGGGCCACGAGGAGGAGACCCCGCCGGAGCTCTGGGCCGACCGCCCCGAGGGGGGAGCGGCCGACGGGCCGGGATGGCGGGTGCGCGCCGTACCGAACCTCTACCCGGCGCTCGCCGAGGGCGACGCCGAGCCGGACGAGGCCGCGGCGGGCGAGAGCGGCATCTCGGCGAGCGCCGATCCGCTGCGCGCCGCCTCCCGCGGCTCCGAGCCGGACCTGTTCAGCTCCACCCCCGCCGGCCGCAGCCACGAGGTGATCGTCCACTCCCCCAAACACCGCGTCTCGCTCGGGGAACTGGGCGACGAGGAGCTGGCGGTGGCGATCGCTGGCTGGCGCGCCCGGATGCGCGAGCACGCCGGGCGGGCCGCCTACCTGCAGCTGATCGTCAACGAGGGCCGCGACGCCGGGGCCTCGCTCGAGCACAGCCACGCCCAGCTCTACGCGCTCGGCTTCGTCCCCGCCGCCGTGGCGCGCGAGCGGGAGCGCTTCTCCGCCTACCACGAGCGGACGATGGGCGGCGACCTGCTCGCCGAGATCGCCTCCGAGGAGGTGCGGCGGGGAGAGCGCCTGGTGGCGATCGACGAGGAGGCGATGCTGATCTGCCCCTGGGCCTCCCGCTCTCCCTTCGAGCTGCGGATCGTGCCGCGCAGCGGCTCGGCCAGCTTCGAGACGGACGAGGCCGGCGCCTCGACCCTGCGCACCGCGCTGCGGGCGCTCGCCGCCCGCTTCGACGAGGTGCCGCAGCTCAACCTCTGGATCATCACCGCCCCCCGAGGCGCCGAGCAGTTCAGCTGGCACCTCGACCTGGCGCCCCGCTTCGCGATCCGGGCCGGCTTCGAGATGTCCACCGGGGTCGAGCTCAACATCTTCCCGCCGGAGCGCGCCGCCGCCGAGCTGCGCGAGGCGCTGGGCTAGTGTTCCCCGGCCCGTGAGTCCGCCGATCCCGCGCCCCATTCCCCGCTTCATCGCCGACTCGAGCGACGAGGGGCTCCCCTACGGGCGCTGGGCGCAGCGGCTGCGGGACGCCTTCGCCACGGCCTGCGAGCCCCACCTCGCCGAGGCGGGCGGGCCGCCCGGCAAGGTGACCTGGTTTCCGGAGCGCGCCTGGGGCGGGCGCGTCTACGTGCCCGCGATCGCGCCGGTGGAGGGCGCCGGGACGCCGAGCGAGTACTTCGGCTGCGTCTCCTTCATGCGGCCGGAGAAGGGCGAGCCGGGGGACTTCGAGGCCGCCGCCGAGTTCACCGACGTCACCGCCGAGGACAACCCCGGCTGGGAGATCGACCTGAACGAGGAGGTGATCGGCACCTGGCGCGGCGAGGGCAAGCGGCGCGGCGAGGTCACCCTCGTCTGGGGCACCCCGCTGGTCCGCGGCGCCAATGCGGTCACCGCCGAGCTCGACGGCGACGTGGTCGACCAGGCACCGGTCGCCGACGAGCGCTTCACCCTGGTCGCCGTCGACGCGGTCAAGGGCTTCCCCGACGACCTCTATCTCGAGGTGAAGCTGTGGACCAACCGCGGCGCCGAGCTCGCCTCCGAGAGCCTCTACGACGAGCCGGAGTAGCTCCGGCTCAGCTCGAGCTGGCTGAGCGCAGCTTCTTCCCGATCGGGGTGTCGAGCATCGCCCGGGTCGTGCCGGGGGTGGCCCAGTAGAGGATCCCGGCGCCCCCAGCGTTCAGGATCTCCTGTGAGCAGGCGGCCGCCTGCCTCGGATCGACTCGCAGCAGGGCCTCGGATGCGTTCGGGCGCGGGTGCACGGTGAAGGCGATCTCGAAGCCGAGGTGCTGCAGCAGGACCGGGCCGAGCTGGGGCCCTTGTCCGGAGCTGCGCTGGCCGAACAGCGGCCGGTACTGCCTCCTCAGCGTCGCGGCGAGCGGGCCGATCGCCGGACCGGGCGCGCCCGGCGCGCCGCAGTTCTCCTGGGTCTGAACGATCTGGTAGCCGAGGTGGGTCGGGTCGAGCGCGAAGTTGGCGAGGGCGATCACCCGCGCCGTTCGGCCGTAGTCCCAGGGCGGCAGGTACTGCGGGGCGAGCCCCATCCGGGTGTCGTGGGCCTTCAGCTGCTCGCCCAGCAGACGGAGGTTCTCCGCGATCCGAGGCAGATTCGTCTCCAGCGAGGGGCTCCACCTCCCCTTGCCCGCCACCTCGAAGGAGATCTGCTCCCAGTCGACCAGGATCGCGTCGACGTCCGGATTGCCCGCCAGGGCGAAGGCGTAGCTCGCCTTGCCGGGGTCGCGCGCCAGCCCGTTCAGCGACGCGATCCGGTTGCAGGGGAACTTGTCCTTGAGGCTGTCGACCAGCTCCTCGGCCTTGTCGGGAGTGGTCTTCTCGAACTCGGTGTTGACCACGAACACGTCGCGGGGCAGGATCAGGTGCTCGAGCTGGCCCTCGACCTCGGTGATGTCGGAGTCCTGGTTGATCCGTATGCCCATCGTGAACGCGTCTGGGCCGCTCCCCGCCGGGGTGAGCGCCGGCGAGGGCGTCGACCCGCACGAGGCCCCCTCTAAGGGATCGTCCCCGCAGGCCGCGACGGCCAGGGCCACGCAGGCGAGCACAGCGATCGCTGTCGCTCTCATCGGCGCATTATTAGCGCCGGATGCTCATGCCGTTCAAGAGGCCCCTAAGCTGAACGCGAGCCCCGATAGCTCAGCTGGATAGAGCGACTCCCTCCTAATCAGCGGAAATGGTCCACCTCTTCGAAGGCGGTGTGTTGCTCTGGACAATCGGCTTGTCTAAGCCAGATCCTGGCCTAACCAGCCTTTCCGACCGCCGCGTCGAAGCGTTGGGTAGGAACACGGGTAAAAACGAGCTCGCTGGCTCGTCGGGCGTCCGCCGGGTGCGCGATGTTGAGGCGAAAGGTCACAGGGTCGAACCTTGGCCGCAATAGCTTCTACTCTTGATTCCATGAACGAGCAGGAAAAGCTCGCTGAGCTCACACGGTTCGCTGAGTCATATGAGGACCCCGCTCTCGGTATCGAGAAGGCGGTCCTTTCCCTGGACGAACGCCAGGACGGGGAACCCGTAAGTCGAGTCTTGCTCCTGCTTCGCGATCCCGACAACGACACGTGGGATGTAGAACGCGTCAGTGAGCTCAGGCAATCCCTCGGCCGAAAGGCGACCGAGCTGGACTTGCCACCGGTGACTTTGACGCTCGTCGCCGAAAGCGAGCGCAAAGACGTGGACGTGCTCGCGTAGTCGATCGAAGCGAACTCCCACTCAACCCTCCGCGGCTCGGCTTACGCTCATACGGTGCCGTCCTATCCGATCGAACCGGACAAGCTGCTTGACGCCGCTGATCGACTCGCCCCGCCAGAGGTTGGGCCGGGTCGACCTCCGTACACGGCCCACCGGAGAGCTGCCTCCACGGCCTACTATGCCGCCTATCACGCCATCACGGAGAAGGTCGTGGGTTTCGGCTTCCAGTCGGCCGACCAGATCTTCAGGCGCCGGGTTCGGCGGTGGGTTGGGCACGACGACATAGCCGAGGTATGCCGCTGGGTCAGTGCCCTTCAGGGCACTGGAAGCTACTCCGTCCCGAAGCACATCCAGTCGCTGCTCTCACCCGCCGGGGGGGCCGCTCGAATCGACGCCGACACCGTCACAATCGCGGACGGGTTCCTGGAGCTCAAGGAGAAGCGGGAGGAAGCTGACTACGACCATGAGGCGGTCTTCACCCGCACCGACACCCGGACCCAGATTGCGCTCGCCCGCAAGGTCGTCGCCGTAGTGCGAGCGTCGAACTCAGCGGAGGTTCAGACATTCATGGGTTTGATCGCAATGCAGGCGAAGGTCCGTCCTCGATAGCCCCAGAGATGCAAGCCTGGCGAGAACAAGCTCAGTTGCCGCTCCCTCGGAATTGCAGCGCCCCGGGCAGGATTCGAACCTGCGACACCGGCCTTAGGAGGGCCGTGCTCTATCCCCTGAGCTACCGGGGCTCGCCAATAAGAGGGTATTGCGACTTGGAATGGAGCTGACAGGTCGTACCGTCGTAGCCGCCCCCGGCGCTTCGAGACCTCACGAGTCGCCCGCGTTAGGGTCAGCCACCGGGGCTGACCGTTGCTAGCTTCGCAGAGTGTTCGAGGACTCAAGCCAAGACCCGACCCTCGACTG
>JBOGZI010000238.1:0-4291 GCA_050697275.1 Solirubrobacterales bacterium
GCCTCGTCCCGCGCTCGCTCGGCCTCGGCGCCCTCGGCCTCGGCGCGCTCGATCCGCGCCCGGGCGTCCCGCAGGGCCCGCAGGGCCTCGTCCCGCTCGCCGGTCAGCTCCCGCTCGCGGGCCAGCATCTCCCTCTCCAGCTCGCGCTCGAGCTGGCGCCGCATCTCGTCGCGCTGCTGGTGACGGGGGTCTGCGGACTCCTCCCGGGTCCCGGCGTCGGCGGTCTCGGCGACGCGGGCCTCGGCGCGCTCGAGCTTCGCCTGCACCTCCTGCAGCGCCTTCGTCGCCTGCTCCCGCTCGCGCTCGAGGTCCTCCTCGAGCGCGATGATCTCGGCGGTGGCCCGCTCCTCGGCGGCGCGCCGCGCGACCTCGACCGCCTCGCGCATCTCGCCGCGCTCCCCGTTGGCCGGAGGATCGGCCTTCGGGCCCGGGGCGAGGGGGGACTGGCGCGCCGGCATCGAGCGCGTGACTTTATGCAACAGCGAAGCCGCACGGCGGCCAGGCGCCCGGCTTGGAAGTCCGTACGGATCGGTTCCCCTCTCGCCACATTGAGGTCTGGTTCCGTGAGCCCGGCCGGACGACGCTGCAGGCCAAACGAGTGGAGGAGGTATCGATGAGAAAGCTGGTCTTCCGCCTCGGTGCGGACCTGCGGGCGGCGGGGGCGCGGCTTGCCGGGCCGAGGTCGGAGCGCGGACAGGGGACGGTCGAGTACGTAGGCCTGATCCTGCTGGTCGCCCTGCTGATGGTCGGCATGGTCGCCGCGATGAAGGGCTTCCAGGGTGCGCAGGGCCTCGAGCTGGCCGAGACGATCGTGGACAAGATCCGCTCGGCGGTCAACAAGGTCAGCTTCAAGTAGGGCGGGGGCGGTTCCGGGCCCTACGCGGCTGAGGCGGGCGCGCGGTCTGAGAGACTGGCCGCGATGCCCGCCAGTCGCAGCCACGACCGCGCGCCCGCCGACCTGAGGCCGACCTCGATCGAGCCCGGCTTCGTCCGCACCGCGACCGGATCGGCCCTGATCGAGCAGGGGGAGACCCGGGTGATCTGCACCGCCTCGGTCAGCGACTCGGTTCCCCGCTGGATGGAGGGCAAGGGCCGCGGCTGGGTCACCGCCGAGTACTCGATGCTGCCGGCGTCCACGGGAGAGCGGAAGGCTCGGGACATCAGCCGCGGCAAGCAAGACGGACGCGGGGTGGAGATCCAGCGGCTGATCGGCCGCTCGCTGCGCGGGGTGGTCGACTTCGCGGCGATGGGGGAGCGCTCGGTGTACGTGGACTGCGACGTGCTCCAGGCGGACGGCGGCACCCGCTGCGCCGCGATCACCGGCGGCTTCGTCGCCCTGCAGCTCGCCTTCGGCTCGCTGGTCGAGGCCGGCGACCTCGAGCGGCTGCCGCTCAACCAGTCCGTCGCCGCCGTCAGCGTGGGGATGGTGGATGGCCGGGCGCTCTGCGACCTCGACTATGTCGAGGACTCGGCCGCCGAGGTGGACGCGAACGTGGTGATGACCGGAGACGGCGGCCTGGTCGAGGTGCAGGCGACAGCCGAGCGCACCCCGCTCTCCCGCGCCTCCCTCGACGAGCTGCTCTCGCTGGCGGAGGGCGGGACCGTGCGGCTGCGCGAGGCCCAGGACGAGGCGGTCGGCGGGCTGCCCGGTTGATGGCGCCGCTGCTGGTCGCGACCCGCAACGAGCACAAGCTCCGGGAGCTCCGGGAGGCGATGCCCGGGCTCGAGCTGGAGGCCCTGCCCAGGGGGATCGAGCTTCCCCCCGAGGAGGGAGGGACCTTCGCCGAGAACGCCCTCGTCAAGGCGCGCGCCGCCCACGCAGGCACCGGGCGCGCGGCGATCGCGGACGACTCCGGGATCGAGGCGGCCTCGCTCGGGGGGCGGCCGGGGGTGAGGTCGGCTCGCTACGCGGGGGAGGGCGCCGGCGATGAGGCGAACCTGGCGAAGCTGCTGGACGAGCTTCGCGACGCGGAGGACCGCCGCGTCGCCTACGTCTGCGCGCTCGCCCTGGTCGCTGGGGACGGATCCGAGCGGTTGGTCGAGGGCCGGTGCGAGGGCACTCTGGCCGGGGAGCCCCGGGGGAGCGGAGGGTTCGGCTACGACCCGGCGTTCGTCCCCGACGACACCGGTCCCGGGGACGAGCGCACCATGGCCGAGCTCGCCCCGGCGGAGAAGCACGCGATCAGCCACCGCGGCCGTGCCGCCCGCGCGCTCGCCGCGCAGCTCGGCGCCGAAGCGAGGAGCTGACCGAGGCGCCAACATCCAGCTGTGACCATCACCAAGCCGGCCGCGGCCGCCGTCTCGATCGCCTCCAACGCGCTGCTGATCGCGCTGAAGCTGGCGGCTGCCGCGATCACCGGCTCGATCGCGATCCTGAGCGAGGCGATCCATTCCTCGATCGACCTGATCGCCTCGGTGATCGCCTTCATCTCGGTGAGGCGGGCGGACGTGCCCGCCGACGCCGAACACCCCTACGGCCACGAGAAGGCGGAGAGCGTCGCCGCCTCGGTCGAGGGGATGCTGATCCTGGTCGGCGCCGGGATCATCGTCTACGAGTCGGTGCGCAGGCTCGCCGGCGGCGCCGAGGTCGGGGATCTCGGCTTCGGGATCGCGGTGATCGCCTTTTCGGCCCTGGCCAACGCCGGGGTCGCCACCTTCCTCCGCCGGCAGGCCCGCCGCCACGACTCCCCGGCCCTCGCGGGCGACGCCGCGCACCTCGGCACCGACGCGCTCACCTCGGTGGGAGTGCTGGCGGGGCTGGCCCTGGTCGAGCTGACCGGGGCGGTCGCCTTCGACTCGATCGTGGCGATCGTCGTCGCCGTGGTGATCGTGCTCGCCGGCGTCAGGATCCTGCGCCGCTCCGCCGGCGCGCTGATGGACGAGTCGCCGCCGCCCGAGGAGATGGACCGGATCGAGGCCGCGATCAACCGGGCGCGGCCCGAGGAGGTGGTCGGGTACCACAAGCTTCGGGCGCGGATCGCCCCGCGGCACCGCCACATCGACCTGCACGTCCAGTTCCGCAGCGGCACCTCCCTGGAGCGGGCCCACACCCTCGCCCACCGGCTTCGCGATGCGATCGAGGCGGAGCTCGGCGACGCCGAGGTGCTGATCCACGTCGAGCCGGAGAGCTCCCGGCACGACCCGGAGGAGCTGCCGGAGACGTACCGTGCGGGATAGCGGACGAGGGTTGCCAGGGGGACGGCGCCCTCACCCGGCACCCCCGCAGTCGAAGACGGGGAGGTGGCCGGTTGATCAGGTCAGGTTGACGGCGGCGGCGAGGCCGACCGCGCCGACGACGATGCTGTAGCCGGTGTACCCCCCGATCGCGAGCAGCACCACGGCGATCGCGCAGACCGCGACCACCGTCAGCCAGGATCCCTGCTGGAGGGACACGGCCGCTATTTTGAACCAGATGACCGATCCCGCGACGCGCCTTCCCGGTTCGACGGTCGTCGAGTGAGCTCCGCCGAGACGCCGACGATCCGCGACGCCGACGGGGCCGTCTCGCATTTGGCGGAGATCTCGCCTCAGCTGCGGGGGTGCGCGATCCTCTCCGAGCGAGGCGGGGTGCTCGCCTCGAGCGGGGACCCGGAGGCCTGGGGCGCCGCGGCCGCGGAGCTGATCGCGGCGGCCGATGCGGCGGGACCTGAGCCGGCCTCTCACGCCCACGTGGCGACGGCCGACGGCGAGGCCTTCTTCGTCCGGGAGGGGGACCTCGTCGCGGTGGCGGTGAGCGACCGATTCGTGCTCGCCTCGCTGATGCTCTTCGACCTGCGCGCCACCCTGCGCGAGCTGGCGGGGGCCGATTAGTGGCGACCAAGCCCCATCGTCTGCTCGACCGTGTCTCGGGCTACGCCGACGAGGCGGCCGCCTTCCTGCGCCGCCGCCGCCACCTTCGGAAGCCCTTCGCACGCGCCTACTACCGAGGCGGTCGGAGCTCGGCCTTCCCGGCCGAGAGCGATCAGGGCGGGGCCCTGTTCCGGGCGGCGGGACGGCTGATCGAGGTCGCCGGGCCCTCACGGCGAACCCGGCAGGGGCGAGCCGGGACGGGCACGGCGCGAGAGGGCCGGTGAGCGGGTCGACCCCCAAGCCGGCGGCTGCGCTGATCGACGAGGCGACGCTGACCCGCGTCCTCGAGCGGGCCCTGGCGCGAGGCGGCGACTTCGGCGAGGTCTTCTGCGAGGAGCGGCACGGCTTCTCGCTCTCGATCGACGAGTCCAGAGTGGAGCAGCCGCAGTCCGGCAGCGAGCGCGGGGCGGGCATCCGGGTCGTGAAGGGCGAGGTCACACGG
>JBOGZI010000239.1:0-23292 GCA_050697275.1 Solirubrobacterales bacterium
AGCCGGAGCACGGCGGCGGCGTCGGCGCTGCCGCCCCCGAGCCCCGCCGCAACCGGGATCCGCTTCTCGACCTCGATCCGCAGCGGCGGCGAGCGCCAGCCGGCCTCGCGGAGCGCAGCTAGGGCGCGGGCGACGAGATCCGGCGCCTCGATCCCCTCGCAGACCACCTCGTCCGCCTCGGCCCGCGAGACCCGCAGCTGGTCGGCGAGCTCGAGCGGCTCGAACACCGAGACGATCTCGTGCAGGCCGTCCTCGCGGGGCGGCCCCAGGTAGAGGCAGAGGTTGAGCTTGGCGGGGGCGGCGAGGACGACCCCGTCGCCGGCGCTCATCCGGCCTCGCTTCCCGTCTCGGCCAGGGCCGCGGCGAGCGCCTCGAACTCCGTCGGGGACAGGGCCTCCGCGCGGGCGTCGGCCGGTCTCCCGATCGCCTCCAGGGCGGCGCGGGCCGGCCCAAGCCTCCCCGGGCGGGCGAGCTCGAGCGAGCGCGCCAGCGACTTGCGCCGGTGGGCGAAGGCGTCGCGCACGAGCTGCTGAAGCTCGCCGGGCGCGCCGGCCGCCCGCCGTCGCAGCCGGAGCAGCGCCGACTCGACCCGGGGGCGGGGAACGAAGACGGCGGGGTCGACCGTGCGCAGCAGGGTGACCTCGCAGGCGAGCTGGACGACGACGCTCGGCGACCCGTACTCGCGGGACCCCGGCTCCGCGCGGAGACGCTCCGCGATCTCCCGCTGCACCATCACGATCCACTGGACGACCGAGGGGAGCTCCGCGATCGTCCGCAGCAGCAGCGGCGTCGCGATCGAGTAGGGGAGGTTGGAGACGATCCTGGTCGGCGGCGGGGCGAGTGACCCGAGATCGACCCGCATCGCGTCCCCCCAGACGAGCGCCACGTTGCCGGCCCGATCGGCCAGCGGCTCCAGCTCGCCGCGCAGCCTCTCGTCCAGCTCGACAACGTGCACGCAGGCGACCCGGGGGGCGAGCTTCTCGGTCAGGGCGCCGCCCCCTCCACCCACCTCCAGGACCACGTCGGCCGGCTCCAGCGCCGCCTCGCGGACGATCGCGTCGAGCAGGTTGGGATCCGCCAGGAAGTTCTGCCCCAGCCGTCGCGCCGAGCGCGGCGGCCGGACGCCCGAATCGCTCACCACCCGAAGACCCTCGCGGCGTTCGCCTCCACGGTTTCCTCCAGCTCACCGTATGCGACGCCCCGGACCTCGGCGAGCCGCTCGGCGGTGGCGACGACGTTGGCGGGCTGATTCGGCTTGCCGCGCACCGGCTGCGGCGCCAGGAAGGGGGAGTCGGTCTCGACCAGCAGCCGGTCGGCGGGCACCAGCTTGGCCGCCTCCCGCAGGGGCTCGGCCTTCGGGTAGGTGAGGTTGCCGGCGAACGAGCAGTACCAGTCGCGCTCGGCGGCTCGCTCGACCCAGGCGGGCCCGGCGGAGAAGCAATGAAGGATCACGTCGCCCTCCGCCGAGTCGGCGAGCGTCGAGAACGCCTCCTCGAGCGCACGCTCGGAGCCATCGCGGTCGCGGAGGTGGATCACCAGCGGCTTCCCCGCCCGCGCCGCGATCGCGATCTGCGCGGCGAAGGCCCGGCGCTGGTCCTCCGGCTCGGCGCGATCGCGGTAGAAGTCGAGCCCGGTCTCGCCCACGGCGACCACGCCGGGGCGGCCGCAGTGCTCCTCGATCGCCTCCGCCGCCGCCCGGTCGAAGCCGTTTGCGCCGTTGGGGTGGCGCCCCACGCAGGCGAACACCTCCTCGTGGGCCTCGGAGAGGGCGACCGCGCCGGGGTTCGAGTCCTCCCCGAGGCCGACCGTGAGGATCCGCCGCACTCCGGCCTCGGCTGCGGCGGCGACCAGCTCGCCGTCGTCGGCCTCGCAGAGGCCGAGGTGCGCGTGGGTGTCGACCACGCCGCGAGTCTAGGTGCCTAACGCTTCAGCCTGAAGGTGCGGGTGATCGTCTCGACCCCACCGGTGACCGCGTTGGTGGCGGTGATCGAGCTGTCGATCTTGAACTTGCCCGGCTCCGCCTTCATCAACCTCAGCAGGGGGCGGTTCGGCTTGAAGAAGGGCCCGCCCTGCTGGCCGGCGGTGAGCGGACCGGCGACGCTGGAGGTGAGCTTCGTCCGCGGGCCCTTGATCACGGTGGTGGTGTCGACGTTGCAGTTGGACGCGCAGACGACCAGGATGGTCATCTTCTTGGCGATCTTGAGCTTGCCGGTGCTGACGTAGTTGACCAGCACGCCCGACTTGGTCGCGGTCGGCCCGTCGCCGGCGGCGGCCGTGGCGGGCAGCATCAATGCCGCAAGAACGCTCAGCAGAGCGATCGCCTTCCATGTGCGAGTCCCGCGCACGATGAGGCCCCACCCTACCGGCAGCATCCGGCGGCCGCAGAGCGCCTGGTCAAGCGGCCGGCTTCGCCTCGAGCTTCGGGAAGAGGGGCGCCAGCTCGCCCAGCGACTGGCCGCCGCCGCGGGAGCCGAACTCGGCGAGGCCCCGGTCGGACTCGCCCAGGGCATCCAGCAGCTTCGCCGTCGTGTCGGGCATGTAGGCGTGCAGCAGCAGCGTCGTCACCCGCAGCCCCTCGGCGAGGCCGTAGAGCACCCGGTCCAGCCGCTCGGCGGCCGAGTCGTCCTTGGCCAGCTCCCAGGGCCGCGCCTCCTCGACGTAGGCGTTGAGGCGACGGACCCGCTTCCAGCTCTCCTCCAGGGCCTGGGTGAGCTGGGCCGCGTCGAGCAGCTCTCTGACCCGGTCGACCACGCCCTCGAACTCAGCGGCCAGCTCCGGCTCCGGTTCGGCCTCGGGGACCGCCCCGTCCCGGTAGCGCCCGATCATCGACAGCACCCGGTTGGCGAGGTTGCCGTACTGGTCCGCGAGCTCGGACTCGTAGCGGGACTCGAACCCGGCCGGCGAGACCTGGCCGTCCTGGCCGAAGGAGACCTCGCGGAAGCAATAGAAGCGCAGCGCGTCGGCGCCGAACTTGTCGATCACCTCGTCCGGGTCGAGCACGTTGCCGAGCGACTTCGACATCTTCTGGCCCTCCATCAGCAGGTAGCCGTGGATGTACATCCCCTTCGGCACCTCGATGCCCGCCGCCATCAGGAAGGCCGGCCAGTAGACCGCGTGGAACTTGAGGATGTCCTTGGCGAGGATGTGGAAGGCGGGCCAGAAGCGGTCCGTGAGGTCCTCCCCCTCCCGCGCGTAGCCAAGCGCCGTGTAGTAGTTGAGCAGCGCGTCGAACCAGACGTAGATCACCTGCTCGGGGTCCCAGGGGACGGGGACGCCCCACTTCAGGGTCGGCCGCGAGAGCGAGACGTCCTGGAGGCCCTGCTTGATGAAGGCGAGCGCCTCGTTGCGGCGGAAGTCCGGCGTGACGAAGTCCGGGCGCTCCTCGTAGAGCCGCTCGAGCGGCTCCTGGAAGGCGGAGAGCCTGAAGAACCAGTTCTCCTGCTCCTCGCGGGTCAGCTCGATCTTGTGGATCGGGCACTTGTTGCCGTCCACGATCTCGGACTCCGTCTTGAAGTCGGCGCAGCGCGGGCAGTACCAGCCCTCGTAAGTGCCCTCGTAGACGTGGCCGTTGTCGTGGACCCGCTGAACCACCTCCTGGACGCGCTTCTGGTGTCCCTCGTCGGTGGTCCGGATGAAGAAGTCGTTCGAGGCGTTCACCCTCGCCGCCATCTCCTTGAAACGGGGCGCAAGGCGGTCGCCGAGCTCGCGCGGGGTCACCCCCTCCCGCTCCGCCTGCTGAGCGACCGGCTCGCCGAACTCGTCGGTCCCGGTGAGGAAGAAGACGTCGGTGCCGCGCTGGCGCATGTGGCGGGCGAGGATGTCGGCGGCGATCGTCGAGTAGGCGTGGCCGAGGTGGGGCTCACCGTTGACGTAGTAGATCGGGGTGGTGACGTAGTAGCTCACGAAGAGCGTGAGCCTAGAGCAGCTTCTCCTGGCCCTTCGCGCCCTTGCGCCGCCGCCGGGGGATCCCCGCCGCCTCGGTCAGGGCCGCCTCCACGTCGGCGAGAATGGCGCGCCCCGAGCGCGAGGAGACGACCGGCTCCTCCATCCCCTCGACGTGCACGTAGGTGCGCCGCCCGTCGCCGCGATCCTTGGGGTCCAGCGGGACGAGGGCGTAGATTCGATCCGCACGGGCCATCTTCCCGTAGCCCAGCGAGACCATGCGTGCCTCACGCTTCGCCATAACTCTTCGACATCACGGTAGCGCCGTCCACGGTCGCACCCACACCGGGCCGGTGCGGCCGGGATCGATCGCGTGGCGAATCGGCGCCGAGGGCCTGCTCCTGCTCGGCGGCGCCCGGGCGCTGATCCTGCAGGTGGCCCATCCGGCCGTGGCGGCCGGGGTGGCGCAGCACTCCAACTACCGCCAGGCGCCCTGGCGGCGCCTCTACCGGACGCTCGAAGTGACCACGCGGATCGTCTTCGGCGACGAGCGCTCCTCCGCGGAGGCGGCGGGGGCGCTGCGCCGGGTGCATGAGCGGATCGAGGGCCGTGACGATCGCGGTCGCCGCTACCGCGCCACAGACCCCGAGCTGCTGCTCTGGGTGCACGCCACCCTGATCGACACCTCGCTGCTGATCTACGACCGCTACGTGCGGCGGCTGAGCGAGCGGGAGCGCGCCGTCTACTACGAGCAGATGATGCCGGTGGCCGAGGCCTACGGGATCCCGCGCGAGCGCCAGCCGCCCGACTGGCCCGCCTTCCGCTCCTATCGGGACGAGATGCTGAGCGGCGGCCTGCGGGTGACCGGGACGACCCGGGACGTCGCCGACTCGATCCTCGCTCCGGAGCTGCCGCTGCCCGCGAGGCCGCCAGCCTGGCCCGCCCTGGAGGCGATCCGCCTGGTCACGGTGGGCACCCTGCCCGAGCCGCTCCGCGCGGAGCTCGGCCTGCCCTGGGGCCCGCTGCGGGAGCGGCTGCTGGCCGCCTCGCAGGGAACGATCAGGCGGGCGCTGCCCCTGCTCCCCTCGCTGGTGCGCCGGCTCCCGGCGGCCCGGCGCGCAGCCTAGGCTTGCCAGCAGTACAGGTAGAGAAGGACGTACGGATCGGAGGCGATCCGCTGCGCGTAGCGCGTGACCGCGACCACGTAGAGCTTGGAGGGGTTGTAGGCGTGTAGGGCCCGGCCGTAGCTGCCCGGCGCGCCGTTGTCGCGGAGCAGCCTGGCGGCCGCCAGGATCGCGTCGTGGGGGTCCTGGATGTTCCCGCCCTTGCCGTAGATCCGCCAGGTGGACGGGATGAACTGCATCGGCCCCCTGGCGCCGGCGGTGCTCTTGCTCTTCACCCGGCCGAACTTCGTCTCCACGTGGTGGATCGCGGCCAGGTAGTGCGGCGCGATCCCGTAGAGGCGGTTCGCCTTCTCGTAGTAGCCGACCAGCTCGGAGACCGGCGGCGGCTCACCCGTCTTCAGCTTGCGGTGCTTGCCGCCGGAGAGCTTGTTCAGCTTCCGGGCCGCGACGATCAGGTGGCGGACCTGGGCGGCGAGGGCGCCCGGCAGCAGCCGGATCGTCTGCTCGGCGACGCGCGGGTGCTTGGCGAGGAAGCGGACCTTCTCCTGCAGCAGGCCGGCCGCGCCCATCGCCTCCTCGGGCGGGGGCTCGCTCGGCGGGTCGCCGCCGGCCCGCCAGGCGTCGATCGCAGTCCGCAGGGCCGCGTCGTTCGTGGTCAGCTGGGTGGCGAGCTCCTGCGGCGTCGCGGCCCGGGCGGGGGCAACCGATCCCGGCCAGTTGCCGCCGCGGTCGAGCGTCCCGATCACCGCGACCAGGAGCAGCGGGACGACGATCCATTTCAGCGATGACCTCATCAGGCGGTTTGATACCCGATTGGCGAGCGGCTAGGCGAGCTAGCGGCGCGGATCGCGGCCGGTGATCCCGCGGTAGAGGTCGTTGGCGGGGACCCCGGTGAGCGCCGAGACGACGCTCGCCGCGGCGCGCGGACGGGCGCCCGCCCGCACCAGGCCACGCAGGGCGTCGATCGCGAAGCCGATGTCCGCCGGGCCCGTCTCGGCGGCCGGCCCGATCACCACCACTATCTCGCCGCGGACGTCATCGCGGAAGCGCCGGGAGAGCTCTCCGAGGGTCCCGCGTGCCACCTCCTCGTGAAGCTTGGTCAGCTCGCGGCAGACCGCGGCGGGCCGGTCCGGGGCGAGCCGGGCCAGGGCCGCCAGCGACTCCGAGAGCCGCCGCGGCGACTCGAAGGCGACCAGGGTGTCGGCGGACTGCAGCACCCGCTCGAGCTCGCCGGTGCGGCGCGGCAGGAACCCCTGGAAGCGCCAGCGATGGGTGGGCAGCCCGGACGCGACCAGGGCGGTGGTCACCGCCGACGGCCCGGGCAGCATCTCGATCGTCAGGTCGCGGTCGATGCAGGCCCGGATCAGGCGGTAGCCGGGATCGGAGATCGCCGGAGTCCCGGCGTCGGAGACGAGGGCGACGTTGTCGCCACGCTCGATCCGCTGCGCCAGCTCACGGGCCCGCTCCGCCTCGTTGCCCTCGTGGTAGGAGATCAGCCGCAGCGCCTGGATCTCGAGCCGCTCCAGCAGCACGCCGGTGCGGCGAGTGTCCTCGCAGGCGATCACGTCGGCCTCGTGCAGCGCGCGCCGCGCCCGCAGGGTTATGTCCTCGAGGTTCCCGATCGGGGTCGGGCAGACGACGAGCTTGCCTGGCATCCCCCGCTCCCTACCCGGCTCGGTCGTGCTCGATCAGCGCCATCGCCGCGGCGCCAATCATCCCGGCGTCCCCGCCCAGCTTGGCGACCTCGACGCGGGTCTGGTTCATCGGCGGCAGGGCCCGCGAGCGGAGCTCCTCGCGGGCCGGGTCCAGGAGCAGGTCCCCCACCGCCGAGACGCCGCCGCCGATCGCGATCAGGTCCGGCTCGAAGGTGTTGGCGATGCTGGCGAGCGCCACGCCGAGGTGCCGTCCCGCGGTGGCGACCACGTCCGCGGCCGCGTGGTCGCCGGCGAGCGCGGCCTCGGTGACGGTTCGCCCGGTGATCTCCTTCTCCTTCGCGAGGGCGGAGTCGGGATGGCTCCTCGCCGCGATCCGGCCCTCCCTGGCGAGCGCGGTCCCCGAGGCGAAGGTCTCGACGCAGCCGTGGTTCGGGCAGGTCCCCTGGCAGGGCGGCCCGTTCTCGTCGACCACGATGTGCCCCAGCTCGGCCCCGGCGCCGACCGTGCCGCGGTAGAGCTCGCCGTTGAGCACCAGCCCGCCCCCGATCCCGGTGCCGATCGTGAGCATGACCAGGTTGGTCGCCCCCTTGCCCGCGCCGTAGAGGAACTCAGCGAGGGCGGCGACGTTCGCGTCGTTGTCCACGAACACCGGCAGCCCGATCCGCTTCTCGATGATCTCGCGCAGGGGGACGTCTGTGATCTCGAGATTGACCGCGTTGATCGCGATCCCCTTGCCGTGATCGATCGTGGCCGGGATCCCGAGCCCCGCGGCGAGCACGTCGGGCCTGGCCGAGCGCGCCTCCTCGAGCACGTCGACCAGCGTCCGGACGATCTCCTCCTCGCCCATTCCCCTCGAGGCTTCCCGGCTCTCGTGATGGACCCTGCGGTCCGAGTCCACGACCCCGACCAGCATCTTGGTGCCGCCCAGGTCGACCCCGATCGTCTCCCGGGCGCTCAACGTCGCTGGCGGTCGCGCGGCGGCATGCGCAAGTATTGATATCCCATGTCCCCGGAGCAGGGAGATGACCGGCCGCCGGACCGGCCAGAGGGATCCGAGCGCCCTGAGGAGCCCGAGGGGGAGAAGCCCGCGGGCCCCGAGCAACCCGAGGGGCCCGAGGAATCCAAGGGCGCCGAGAAGCCCGGCCGCCCGGAGTACACCGTCTACGGGGCGGGGGGCCGCCGCTTGGGCAAGAAGCGTGCGCCCAAGCGGGAGAGGCAGGAGGAGGCGAAGCCGCCGGAGGAGGAGGCGGGCGCGCCTGAGCCCGAGGGGAAGCCCGCCGAGCCGGCGAAGGCGCCCGGCCGCCCCCGAAAGCCCGAGTACCGCGTCTACCGCTCCCGGCCGAGCCTGCGCGACCGCTTCAGCAAGCCTGACCTGGGCAAGATCCGGCGCCCCTCGCCGGGACTCCGCGGCCGCCTCTCGGCGATCGGCGGCGAGCGGCGCTGGCTGTGGTGGATCCTGATCGGGATCGGCTGCTGGCTGCTGATCAGCTTCGCCGCCTTCGCGATCTCGGCGCAGATCCAGAAGGGGAAACTGTCCGACTCGGCCAAGCAGGCGCTGGAGGGAGGCCCCGACCTGCTGGCCGGACAGAACATCCTCATCCTCGGTGGAGACCGGCGCGGCGAGCGCCAGGCGAAGGCGAGCGGCGTCGAGGCCCAGGGGCCGCCGCGTGCTGACACGATCATGGTCCTGCATGCCGCGCTCACCTCGTTCCGCAAGCTCTCCATCCCCCGCGACACCTACGCCACGATCCCGGACTGCGGCGAGCAGCGGATCAACGCCTCGCTCGCCTGCAACACCAACAGCCGCAACGGCAACCCCGCCTCGACGATCAGGACCGTCTCCCAGTTCCTCGGGATCCCGATCCACCACATCGTGATCATCGACTTCGACGGCTTCGCCGACTTCATCAACACGCTGGGCGGAATCGAGGTGAAGATCAGGGAGAAGGTCTGCGGCGACGTCGACGGCGGCAAGAAGCAGGGCGGCGTCTCGATCCAGCTCAAGCACGGCGAGCACACCCTGGAGGGGGACAAGGCCCTCGCCCTCGCCCGGATCCGCAAGAACGAGTGCCAACCGAGCGAGGACGACACCGACCGCGCCGCCCGCCAGCAGGTCATCCTCAACGGGATCAAGGGCCGCCTCACCAGTCCGCTGCGGCTCCCCTACAACTTCATCAAGGGCCCCTGGATCGGCTGGAACGCGCCGAAGGCATTCGTCAGCGACATGGGGGGCTTCACCCTGCCGCAGGTGGCGATCGCCGCGATCTTCGGCGGCAGCGGGACGTCGAACGTGCTCGGCAGGCAGCCCGACGGGGACGTCACCGCCTCACCCGGCCCGGGCGGCAGCATCTTCATCAGCGAGGGCGAGTGCCGCCGCGCCGTCGAGGAGCTGACCGGCGGCGAGCCCGACGAGGACCCCGCCTGCTCTCCGGGCTAGATGCAACGGGCACCCGATGAGTCTCCGGGCCTGAGGCGGTCATTGATCGGAACCGCAGAAAGGATCCGCAGATGCGAGAGCTGGTCGTGAACACCTTCTTGACCCTCGACGGCGTCATGCAGGCGCCGGGCGGTCCCGAAGAAGATCCCAGCGGCGGCTTCGAGCACGGCGGCTGGTCGGTCGGGTACTGGGACGAGCAGATGCAAGGCGCCATGGGCGAGTTGATGTCGAATCCCTTCGATCTCGTCCTCGGCCGCAACACCTACGAGATCTTCGCGGCGCACTGGCCATACAGCGACGAGCCGGCCGCCGAGCCGCTCAACAAGACGACAAAGCACGTCGCGTCCACCACCCTGAAGGAGCTCGACTGGGAGAGCTCGAAGCTGATCGAGGGCGAGGTGCCCGAGGGGGTTCGCACACTGAAGGAGGAGGAGGGTCCCGAGCTTCAGGTGCACGGGAGCGGGAACTTGATCCAGACGCTGCTCGAGCACGACCTCGTCGACGAGTTCCGCCTCTGGACCTTCCCGCTGGTGCTCGGCACGGGGAAGCGCCTCTTCGACGGCGGCACGGTGCCCGCGGGCCTGGAGGTTACGAGCTCGCAGAGCTTCTCCACCGGGGTGGTCATGGCCGCCTACCGAAGCGGCGCCGAGATCAAGTACGGATCCTTCGTCCCGGAGACGCCGAGCGAGGCGGAGCTGGCGCGCCGCGCCAGGCAAGAGAGCTAGCGATCGCCATCAGGGCTCTCTCGCGACCGCCACCGATTGCTCAGTCGTCGGAGGCCGCCGAGCTGGAGCCCGATCCGGAGTTCGACTCCGCCTTGGAGTCGGCCTTTGAATCGGCCTTGTCGCCCTTAGCTGCACCGGATGAGTCGGGGGAGTCGCTGTCGCTGGAGGCGCCGGCCTTGCTCTTCGCGGCGTAGTCGGTCGAGTAGAAGCCGGAGCCCTTGAAGTGGACGGCGACGGGGTGAAAGACGCGCTCGACCGGAGCGCCGCACTGCTCGCACGCCTCGACCGGGTCGTCGGACATGCTCTGGGTCACGTCGAAGACGTGACCGTTCGCGCAGCGGTACTCGTAGATGGGCATCCGATCAGTCTAGGCTTGGCGCGAGGGCGACCCGAAGATGCGAGGGGGATCCGTGAGGAGCCACCCGTTTCATGAGAGAGGGGCGACCCGATTGACGATGGTCAAGCCGGCGACGAAAACCGAGCAGCCGACCGAGGCGGTGACCCTCGAGAGGATCGTGGCGCTCTGCAAGCGCCGCGGCTTCATCTTCCAGTCCTCCGAGATCTACGGGGGGCTCGCCTCGACCTACGACTACGGCCACTACGGGGTCCTGCTCAAGAACAACGTCAAGGCGGAGTGGTGGCGGGCCGTGATCCAGGAGCGCGACGACATGGTCGCGCTCGACGCGGCGATCCTGATGCACCCGAAGACCTGGGAGGCCTCCGGCCACCTGGAGGGCTTCACCGACCCGCTCGTCCAGTGCCTCGGCGAGTGCAAGAAGCGCTGGCGCGAGGACCACGTGCGCGAGGAGCAGCTCGGCGACGAGCACGCCGAGGGCGAGATCCGCTGTCCGGAGTGCGGCGGCGAGCTCTCCGAGCCGCGCCAGTTCAACCTCATGTTCGAGACCTACATGGGCCCGGTCCAGGACGAGGCGAACAAGGTCTACCTGCGCCCCGAGACGGCGCAGGGGATCTTCGTCAACTTCAAGAACGTGCTCCAGTTCGCTCGCAAGCGCCCGCCCTTCGGGATCGCGCAGGTCGGCAAGGCGTTCCGCAACGAGATCACCCCGGGCAACTTCATCTTCCGCACCCGGGAGTTCGAGCAGATGGAGATCGAGTTCTTCGTCCCGCCCCCCGAGGCGCCCGACTGGCACAAGCGCTGGATGGACGAGCGAATGCGCTGGTACACCCAGCTCGGCATCCGCCCCGACCACCTGCGCCTGCGCGAGCACGGCCCCGACGAGCTCTCCCACTACTCGAGCGCCACCTCCGACATCGAGTACCTCTTCCCGATGGGCTGGTCGGAGCTGGAGGGGATCGCCAACCGCGGCGATTTCGACCTCACCCAGCACGCCAAGCTCTCGGGCGAGAAGCTCGAGTACGTCGACTCGGCCAGCGGCGACCGCTACGTGCCGCACGTGATCGAGCCGTCGGCGGGCGCGGACCGGGCGATGCTCTCCTTCATGGTGGACGCCTACGACGAGGAGGAGGTCGAGGGCCGCGAACGGGTCCTGCTGCACCTGCACCCGCGCCTCGCCCCGGTCAAGGTCGCGGTGCTGCCGCTGGTCAACAAGGACGGCCAGCCGGAGAAGGCCAGGGAGATCTACGAGACGCTGCGGACGCGGATGTCGGCCGAGTACGACACCGGCGGCTCGATCGGCAAGCGCTACCGCCGCCAGGACGAGATCGGCACTCCCTGGGGGGTCACCGTCGACCACCAGACGATGGAGGACGACACGGTCACCCTGCGCGACCGCGACTCCCTGGACCAGTCACGCATCGCGGTCTCGGAGCTGGCCGGCGAGCTGACCCGCCGCCTCGAGCAGCCCTGGACCTCGCCGAAGCTCGGCTGAGGCGCATGATCGGGCGCCGCTGGAGGGTCCGGTAGCCACCGGGACGATGAACCTGGTCGAGGCGATGGCGGCGGCCGCCGGGCGGGATCCCGATGCGACGGCCGTGCGCCAGGGGAAGACGGCCCTCACCTACGCGGGGCTGGACAGCTCCAGCGCACTCGCCGCCGCGATGCTCCGGGCCCGCGGGGTGGGGCCCGGCGACCGAGTCGGCCTGATGCTCCCCAACCTGATCGCCTTCCCCGTCCTCTACTACGGGGTGCTGCGGCTCGGGGCCGTGGTGGTGCCGATGAACACCCAGCTGAAGAGCCGCGAGGTCGCCCACTACGTGAGCGACTCGGGCGCGGGGCTCCTCTTCTGCGCGCCGGAGGCCGCCGCGGAGGCGGAGAGCGGGGCCGGGGACCTGGCGGAGGCCGTCTCGATCGCCCCCGGCGAGCTGCACGAGCTGATCTCGACCCATCAGCCCGAGGCCGGGATCGCCGGGACCGACTCGGGCGACACGGCGGTGATCCTCTACACCTCCGGCACCACCGGCAGGCCGAAGGGGGCCGAGCTCACTCACGCCAACCTCGACGAGAACGCGGAGGTGTTCGCTCGCACCCTGATCGAGGTCGGCCCCGGCGACGTGGTGATGGGCGCCCTGCCGCTCTTCCACTCCTTCGGGCAGACGGCGGCGATGAACGCGACCCTGCGCGCCGGCGCCGCGCTCACCCTGCTGCCGCGCTTCGAGGCGGAGGAGGCGCTCGAGATCCTCGAGCGCGACCGGGTCACGGTCTTCCTCGGGGTACCGACGATGTACGCGGCGATGCTGCACGCCGAGGGGCGCCGCGGACATGACCTGTCGGCGCTTCGGACCTGCATCTCAGGGGGGCAGTCACTGCCGGTCGAAGTCCTGCACGGCTTCGAGCGCGAGTTCGGCTGCAAGATCCTGGAGGGCTACGGCCTGTCCGAAACGTCGCCTGTCGCCTGCCAGAACCGGCCCGACCGTGAGCGCCGGCCAGGCTCGATCGGGATCCCGATCGACGGTGTCGAGATGAAGATCGTGGACGAGGCGGGGGGTCAACTGGCGGCGGGGGAGGTCGGCGAGATCCTGATCAGGGGCCCGAACGTGATGAAGGGCTACTGGCGCAACCCGGAGGCGACGGCGAAGGCGATCTCCGACGGCTGGCTGCACACCGGCGACCTCGGCCGCACCGACGAGGACGGCTACTTCTACGTCGTCGACCGCAAGAAGCAGCTCGTCATCCGCGGGGGCTACAACGTCTTCCCCCGCGAGGTCGAGGAGGTGATCTACGAGCACCCGGCCGTCCGGGAGGCGGCGGTGATCGGCATCCCCCACCCCGAGCTCGGCGAGGAGGTCGCCGCCGCGGTCGTGCTGCGCGATGGCGCCGAGGCCGCTCCGGAGGAGATCTCGCAGTTCGTCAAGGAGCGGCTCGCCGCCTACAAGTATCCCCGCCTGGTCTGGTTCGTCGAGGAGCTCCCGAAGGGCCCCACCGGCAAGATCCTGAAGCGGGAGATCTCCCCGCCCTGAGGATCGCGCCGGCGCCCGCGCTCGTTCAGCGGTTCCCATTTGACTTACCGAGTACTGAGTAGGGACAATTGCCGCTATGTCGATCCCGGGGCGGAAGCGCAGGAGGGTCGGAGGCGCGCTCGGGGCCGCGCTGGCGATCGCCGCGGTCCTGCTCAGCGCGTCGAGCGCCACCGCCGCGCCGGTGGCGACCAGCGACGAGGCCTACTCGGTGCTGGGGCGCGTCTTCCCGGACCCGCTCGCCGGTTGTCAGAACCTGGGAACCAGCCCCTGCTCCCCGAACGCACAGGGCAACTTCCCCGCGACCCAGTTCATCCAGTTCCCCGAGTTCGAGGAAGCCCTCGAGTACATGAACGGCAAGCCGGAGTGGGCGCGCTACCTCGAGGTCTGGCCGCTCTCCACAGGGCAGTTCCCCGGCAACAACCTTCCGGGCGGCCCCGAGTTCACGCCGGCCGCCGAGTACAAGTCCGCCGGGATCCCGACCAGCGAACTCGAGCGCAAGAAGTCCGACCTCTACGTGCTGCGGGTCACCGACGAGACGGTGCCCGACGACCAGAAGAAGCGCTACACGCTCTCGCTCTCCATCCACGGGATCGAGCGGGCGGGCGCCGAGGGCGGCACCCGGGCGATGGAGGACCTGGTCACCGCCGCCACCACCGGCAAGGACGACGACACGATCATCCCCACCGAGATCGACCCGAACGCGCCCAGCTTCGCCGACGTCCTGAAGAAGACGATCATCTACTTCACCTATCCGAACCCCGACGGCTGGCGGCGCGGCGACCTAAGCGAGGGGGGCTTCTTCTACCAGCGCTACAACGGCAACGGCGTCGATCCCAACCGCGACTGGCCCGACATCGGCTACTCGTTCCGTCCCTACAGCGGTCAGTCCGAGCCGGAGACCCGCGCCTTCTCGGACTTCTACGACGACGTCCGGCAGCACGGTGGGTTCGCCGCAGGCGACGACCTGCACGGTCAGGTCTTCGCCGACGCCCTCTCCTACACGCTGCTCCCGCACGGCCGTCACGACTACGCCAAGGACCAACGCATCCGCGAGGCGGCGAAGACGATCCACGCCGTCTCCGAGGGAGCCCTGTCCTGGTCGCCGTACATCCAGCCGAACGACGCCCCCCAGGGTGGCGGGCTCCCCTGCGTCGATCCCGTCGGCCTCGGTGATGCATGCGCCCAGATCTACGGGCAGACCTGGGGGACCGTCTACGACACGATCAACTACACGACCACCGGCACGCTCGGCGACTGGTTCGACTCGCGCGAGGGCCTCAACGCGGACGGCATCGACAACGAGATGTCGTTCTCGCACCTGGACCGCAACGTCGTCTTCGACCCGCACGGCGAGCAGCTGCACGTGGACGGCAACAAGGCCTTGATCTACGCGCACCTGGCCGAGATCGTCAACCCGCCGACCGATACGACCTTCGACGCCGCGGGCCACAAGGGCTACGTCGCCAACGCCCGCCTGACGCGCCAGGAGCAGGTGCTTCAGCCCGATGACTCGGGCCAGGACCCGCAGGGACCGATCTCCATGGGCCCGAAGCCGCAGACCGCCGAGCAGACGATCTATGACGCCGCCGACGGCTTCCAGGTCAATCAGGGCAACGGCGGCATGCGGGTGCAGGTGACCATGGCGAACCTGCAGGGCGTCGCCCCCTCCTACCAGCCGAATGGCAACCAGGTCACCCTCGATGTCGAGTGCCGGGGCTGCGACGACCACTTCCACGCTCCCGGCACCGAGGACCCCGACGCGTGGACCCTGGTGGCCTCCGACTTCAACCAGCAGCAGCTGTACCAGTCCGCGGGACTCACCGCGACGGTGAACCGGCCGGATGCGATCAAGGCCGATGGCTCGCCGGTGGAGTGGCGGCTGGTGATCGGAGGCCTGCACGGCGCGACCAAGGCCGAGATCGAGTTCACCCGCGGCCCGGCCTCGTCCGATGGCAACACCGGCGGCGACGAGCCGCCCAGGCTCGCCGCCTACGACGTCGCCAACACCGACTTCTTCTCCGAGCTGGACAACTACACCCGGGCGGCCGAGGGATTCGACGCGGTGGACCCGAGGCAGGTGCTCGACGGCGGGCAGGACCTCGGCCAGCTCGACAGCCTCACCCTCGCCGACAACCCGCTGCCCGGCTACACCGGCCAGTTCGGCGCGCCGCCGAGCGGTCAGCCCCCGGCGGACATCCAGATCGAGAGCCAGCAGCCGACCGCGCCCGCCGCGCACGACCCCAGCACGGATCAAGAGCTGAGCGAGCCGAGGGCGCGGGTCCCCGGCTCCTTCGAGAGGGTGGACTTCGAGATCGGGGCCGACCAGACGGCGAAGTCGATGACAGCCGAGATCACCCTCGCCGATCCAGAGAGCGGCGACTTCGACCTCTATCTCTACACGGTCAACGAGGACGGCAGCGAGACCTTCCTCTCCTCCTCGACCACGAGCGGCAGCCACGAGACGATCACCCTCGCTACGCCGAAGCCCGGCGCTTACCGCCTCTACGTCGACAACTGGCTCGCCGTGTCGGACACCCACTGGACCGGCGCGATCACCTTTGAGCCCTATCCAGCGGACGCCAGCGACACCGGGGCGTACAGCAAGGCCGAGAAGGACGCCTGGATGGCCGAGCTGCGCGAGTTCGTCCAGGGCGGCGGCAACCTGGTGCTGACCGACGGTGCCCTGCTGGCGCTGCCCGACCTGGTGCCCGCCCTGCAGCGCACCGACGTCGCCAAGCAGACGGTCTACGTCGGCCAGGTCGCCTTCAGCGACGGCGCCGGCGACACGACCGGCGACCCCCTGGCCGCGGACGTTGAGCAGCCGGGCGCCCGCTTCAACGGCGGCATGCGCCGTCAGACCTTCGAGCCCACCCCGCTCGGCTTCGCGATCCAGGACCAGTCCGGTGCGGACGAGTCGAACGCGCCGCAGTACTCGGTCGACCGCGCCGCCTGGGAGGCGGCCGGGGGCCGCTACGTCGCCGGCTCGGCCAACAGCGCCACCCGCACGGCGCAGGCGGTGACCGACCGGGCGGCGGTCGGTGAGCTCGAGCTCGGCCAGGGCAGGATCCGGATCATCGGCGCGCTGCTGCCGCAGCCGAGCCAGGCCTTCGACCATCCGCTCGGGATCGAGCCCTACGCGGTCACCTACACCGGCTACATCCTCGCCCGCAACCTGCTCGACTGGGACGCGCCCGGCGAGCGCGGCGGACTCGGCCGCGATGGAAACGGCGGTGACGGAAACGGCGGAGGCCAGACCCCGGTCTCCGGTGGCGGCGGCACCCCCGGAGCGGGCGGGCCCGGCGCGAGTCGGCCCCGGCCCGCCGCCAAGAAGAAGAAGGCGAAGTGCAAGAAGCGCGGCAAGAAGCGGGCCGGCAAGCGCGGCAAGAAGCGCGCCGGCAAAGCCGGCAAGAAGCGGGGCAAGCGCGGCAAGAAGTGCAAGGGCAAAGGGAAGAGCAAGCGCAAGCGGCGCGCGCGGCGCTGAGCACCGTCGGCCGCCGGCCCGGTCTCAGCCGCTCCAGCGCTCGCCAGTGCTCAGCCGATCCTGGCCGAGCCAGACGAAGTCCATCGCGCCCTGGATCACCTCGTCCTTGGGGATCTTCGGGTTGAGGTCCCACCAGCCGGCGAGCGCCTGCATCGCACCGACCAGCTGCTGAGCCACCATCTCCACGATCACGGGTAGGTCGGCCCCCTCCAGGCCCTTCGCCTCCGCCTCCTCGCTCATCACCTGCACGATCGCGGCGGCGACCTCGCCGCGCAGGCGCTCAATCGACTCGGCGACGTCGGGGTCCTCGGGGTTGCGGAACATGATCCGCCAGGCGCCACGGCGCTCCTCGACGAAGCCGAAGAAGGCCTCGAGCCCCGCCCGAAGCCTTGCCTCGCCGGGCTCGGCCGCGGCGACGGCCCGGTTGATCCGCTCGATCAGCTCATGGACGTGCATCTCGAGCATCGCCGCGAACAGCTCGCGCTTCGATCGGAAGTGCTCATACAGGAGTGCCTTGGAGACGCCGGCGCGTTCCGCGACCGCGTCGAGCGAGGTCTGGTGGAAGCCGCGCTCGGCGAAGGCCTCACGGGCTGCCTCGAGGATCGCGACGCGGCGGTCGGCGGCCGCCATCCGCCGCGGCGGGGCGGGAAGTGCCTGCTTCGTCTTTCGCTTGGTGACCGACATCACGGACTAACTGACCAGTCAGTCAGTTAGTATAGGGACGAACGGAGCGGAATACCCGAGGAGGAAGCGGATGGCCACCAGGACCCAGAGCAAGTCGGCGAGCGGCGCGGAACCCAAGCGCGGCAACGGAACCCGGTCCGACGACCTCTCCGCCCGCCCTGGGGCGCAGGTCTCCTACCAGGACCTCTACCGCCGCTGGGAGCAGGGCAACTGGAAGGCATACGACCTCGACTTCAGCCAGGACCGCAAGGGCTGGGAGTCGCTCAGCGAGATCCAGCGGAAGTCGGCCCTCTGGATCTACTCGATGTTCTTCTACGGCGAGGACGCGGTCACCGACGGGCTCTCGCCCTACATCGACGCAGCCCCGACGGAGGAGCAGAAGTACTTCCTCGCCACCCAGCAGGTGGACGAGGCCCGTCATGCGGTCTTCTTCCACCGCTTCTTCAAGGAGGTGATCGGCGCCGGGGACTCGCTCTCGGAGGGGTTGGCCTTCACCGAGCCGCACCTCGACTGGGGCTATCGCGGCGTCTTCGGTCGGCTGGAGACGATGTGCCAGGAGCTGCGAGCCGACCGCTCCCTGCCGAAGTTCGCCCAGGCGATCGCCCTCTACCACCTGATCATCGAGGCCTCGATGGCCCAGCCGGGCCAGCACTTCATCGAGGACTACTTCATCAAGGCCGGCACCATGCCCGCCTTCTCGGAGGGGATGCGCAACGTGGCGCGCGACGAGCAGCGCCACATCGGCTTCGGGGTCAAGGTCCTCTCGGAGCTGCTCGCCGAGTCCGACGAGTGCAGGGCGGCGGTGGTCGAGATCCTGCGGGAGATGCTCCCCTACCTCACCTCGGTCTTCATCCCGCCGGGCTGGGACGAGGAGTACACCCGCTGCTACGGCTTCACCCTGGAGGAGATCTTCGCCTGGGGGATGCGCTCGGTCGAGATGAAGTGGAAGGCGATCGGCTACCCCTTCGACCAGATGCCCCCCGGGATCTATCCGTTCGATCCCGAGATGCCCCACGAGGAGCGCGCCCGGAGGCAGATCAAGCTGCTCAAGGCGGGTGTGCTCGGGCCGCCGAACGGGCCGGCGAAGAGCTCACCCGAGATCCAGGCGATCTACTTCGACGTGATTGCTCGCTCGGCCAGGGCGGACGCGCTCGAGGGCCCGTTCACGGTGCAGTGGAAGTTCTCCGACGCCGAGCCCTGGCACATCGTGCTCGACAACGGCTCCAGCCGGGCGCAGCGCGGGATCGCCGAGGGCGCCGACGTGACCCTGATGACCACGTGGCCGCAGTGGATCGAGATCTCGATGCGGGGCGAGCACCCGGCGCGGGCGATGCTGCGCCGGCGGCTGCGCCCGAAGGGCTCGCTGCGCCAGCTGCGCCGGATGAGCGAGATCTGGGAGCCGCGTCAGATCACCTGACGCACGGAGGCTCCGCCCCAGCGGGGCGTCCCCAACTCGGTTTCGGCACTAGAGGCCGCCCTGGGCGAGACGTCAGGAGCCGAGCAGCTTGCGCTTCTGAGCCTCGAACTCCGCCTCGGAGAGCTCCCCCGAATCGCGCTGCTTGGCCAGGTGCTCGAGCTGAGCGAGGTTGTCCTGAGGCGGCGGGGATACGGCGCCGCCGAACCCGCCGGCGTTCGGGATGTCGACGCCCCCCTTGAAGAGGGCCCCGAGGATCGCCTCGGTCAGTCCGGGCTTGTCGCTCGCATCGATCGTCTGACCCTCCTTGTCCGGGTCGATCCCGTGCTGGCGCAGCACCTCGAGGACCGCCTCGCGCGCTCCGGTGCCCCTCAGGTCGATCGTCTCGTCCGTCTGCTCGACGTCCACGTCGGTGCTGGTCCACCCCGGATCCCCCATCGCGACGCTCTGCTCGTCCGGGAGCGCCGAACCGTGGACGGCCGCCTCGAACTCGGGGGTACCGGGCTCCGGGATCGCCTTCTCGTCCTTGCGGCGCAGGAAGTCGAACAGGGCCATAATCGAACGGGTCGCGCTGTCGCGCGCCCTCGCGTCATCCTACGCCCCCGGCTCGTCCTCCGGATCGCCGGAGCTGGAGCCGAGCTGCTCGACCCCGGTCAGGCTGGCGGGACGGTCGCTCAGGTACATCGAGGTCCCGGTCGCCAGCGCCACGCTCTTTCCCTCCGAGTTGCGGAGCTCCGCCGAGGCGATCGCGAGGGTCCGTCCCTGGTGCAGGACCCGCGCCCGCGCGACCAGCTCCTCCCCGTCCGGGAAGACGGGGCGGAGGTAGTTGACCTTCAGGTCGAGCGGGGCTGTCGCCGTGCCCGCGGGGGCGGTGCTGAGCACGGCGGCCGCCAGCGTCGACTCGGCGAGCATCGCCGTGAAGCCGCCCTGGATCGTGCCAGCCGAGGTCGAGAGCCAGCGGCTGCAGGGCAGTGCCATCGCCGCCTCCCCCTCGGAGACCTCGGTGATGCGCAGGCCCGTGAGGTGATGCAGCGGTGACTGGGGCAGCTCGCCGCTGAGCAGGGCCTCCAGCAGCTCGCGACCGCTGCGGCGCTCGAACTCCTCCTGCGCGAGCACCTCTCCCTCGGGCTCGCGGCGCAGTGGATCGTCCGGACTCTCGCCGGGGAGCGGCTGGTCGAGCACGGGTGGGTCTTGGGGCGGCTCCGGAACGGGGTCCACAGGGGGGAAGACGGTGCAGCGGGAGGTTCCGTGCGCGATCAGCTCGTCCGCCTCGTCGTAGAGGAATGCCTCCGAGAGACCCATCGAGCGGCCCCGGTGGATCAGCTGCCCCGAGCCGATGATCCGGGTCCCGGCCAACGCCATCACGGGCCGCAGGAAGCTGAGCGAGAGCTCGGCGGTGGTCATCGCCTGTCCCGCCGGCAGGTCGGAGTGCACGACCGAGCCGAGCGCTGCGTCCCCGATCACCGCCAGCACCCCGCCCGAGACCAGCCCGGTCGAGTTCGCGAACCAGGGCGAGGCGGGCATGGTGAAGGTCGAGAGCCCGCGGGAGCCCTCGGTCATCCGCAGCTCGGTCAGGTAGCCCATCGGCGAGTACGGGATTCGCCCCTCCCGCCCCATCCGATGGCGCTCGGAGCCCGGCAGCCCCAGGAAGGAGGCATCCGGATAGCCGCCCTTGGCGGGCTCCTGCCAGATCATCGGTGGATTATCGAGGGCTAGGCCCGGGCGGGCTCGGTCGCACGCGGCGCCCCGCTAGTCGGAGCTGAGCAGGTGGCGGGCGGCCTCGGTCGCCGCCGTGATCACGTCGGTGTGGTCGCGGTCGGGATCGGAGAGCAGCTGCAGGGCGATGCCGTCGGCGAGCGCGAACAGGAATCCGACCACCGCGTCGAGCTCGAAGCGCGGCGAGACCACCCCCTCCTCCTGCTTCGCCCTGAGGATCTCGGCGACGTGGTCGCGGGTGCGGTTGAACAGCTCGCCCACCTCGCGCTGGATGTCGGGAGTGCGGCGCCCGGCCGTGAACAGCTCGAACAGGAGCACCCAGAAGCCGGGCTCGTTCTGGATCGAGTCCTCGAGGTCGGCGACCAGGATGGCGAGCAGCTCGTCGACCGAGGAGGCCTTTCCGAGCGGCTCGTCGAGCCGGGCGATCCGGTGCTCGGTGTCGCGGCGGACGACCTCCACCAGCAGCGCCTCCTTGGTGCCGAAGTAGTAGTGGAGGAGGCCGCGGCTGACCCCCGCCTCGCGGGCGACGTGCTCGAAGGTCGAGCCGGCGATGCCGCGCCGCGCCACGCTCGAGCGCATCGCCTCGACGATCCGCGTCGCCTTCTCGCTGCTCAGCTCCTTCTGCCCGGTGGTCGCCTCCATCGGGCGAAGTCTAGGTCAGACCCCTCCGGCGAAGATCGCGGCGGTGAGCGGCGCGCAGCGCTCTCACGGCAAACGGGCTATTGGGGCGGGCCTCGCCGCGGCAACCCCAATATTCAGTCGAGCACGACCGGCGGGTTGTGCCCGGGGATCACCATATGCGGCTGGAGGTCCCGGATCCGCTTCCACTGCTCGAGCAGCTCCTCGCGCTCGGGGCCGAAGTCCTCGGGCAGCTCCATCCGCTCGAAGTACTCGGGCAGTGGACCGACGCAGTCCGAGGCGATCGCGACCAGGCCGTCGTCGGTGTCCACCAGGAGCGTGATCAGCCCATCGGAGTGCCCCGGCGTGCGGATCCAGCGCAGCCCGGGCCCGATCTCGCCCTCCTCACCCTCGAGGACCTCGAGGTTGGCCAGCTCGGTGACCCCAGCGACGATCTGGGCGTAGGGCGCTTCGGTCTCCAGCCGGTGGACGTAGGTCCGGCGCTGCGGCCAGGCGGCCAGCCCCTCGGCGTGGTCGAAATGAAGATGGGTGAGGATCACGTCCTTGATCTCGGTCGGCTCGACGCCGAGCTCGGCCAGCGCGCCGAGCACCGGCCCGCCCTGCATGATCAGGCCGGGATCGACCAGGTAGTCGCGCTCGCCACGGATCAGCAGGGTGTTCGGGAAGGCGACCATCCCGACCGTGCGCCCGTCCTCCTGCAGCTCTTTGTAGCGCTCGAACCCCTCCGCGGAGCTGTCGAGCGCGGCCGCCTCCGCCTCGCCGTCGGAGACGGAGAAGACGTAGCGCTGCGCCGGGACGAGGACGTGGACGCTCGCCATGGCCGGACCCTACCCGAGCGGCAGCGCGGTCGATCCGCGAAAGGACGAGGGCGCCACCCGGGCGCCCTCGTGAAAAAGCCGGTCTCGCCGAAACCGCTAGCTGGTCGGGACGGTCTCGCTCTCCGACGCCGGCGTGGTGGTCGAGGTGTACTCGAACTCCTCCTCCGCGCCGAACAGCTTGTCGAGCACCGCCTTGCGGGCATCCTCGCTCAGGATCAGCACGAGGCCGGCGCCGACGATGCCGACGAGCAGAATCTTGCCGAGGCTCATCCGGCGCCCTCCGGTGCGACGGCCGCGCAGCTGTTGCGAGGCATCCCGGAGCGATTCGGCCGCGGTCTGCAGGTCCCGGTGGACCTTCTTGTCGTCCATCAACGACTTCGCCGGGCCCTTGCCGTTCGACATCCGGGTGTACGCGTGCTTCGCCGCCTCGAAGGCGACACGGATGTTCTGGCGAAGCTCCTCGTCCTCGAGCAGCCGCCTTACGTACGGGTTGGAGGCGACCGACCTGGCGGCGTCACCCGCCTTGGCGCTTCTGTTGCTTGCCCCCAATGGGTCTCCTCACGTCGTTTCCAGGGTGCGTGAGCAGGATATACCCGCTTCGCCGCTCCCCCAACGTGGGCAGCCCTACGCAGCGACCTTTGCGCCGCCCTTCGCGGGCTCGAGCGCGACCTGCAGTGCCTGGCCGATCTCCTCGACGTAGTGGAACTCGAGGGCCTCGCGCTCATGCTCGGGGATCTCCTCGACGTCGCCCTCGTTGCGGTCCGGGAGGATGATCTGCTTGATCCCGGCGCGCTGCGCCGCCAGGGACTTCTCCTTGATACCGCCGATCGGCAGGACCTGGCCGCTGAGCGTGATCTCCCCGGTCATCGCCACGTCGTTCCGCACCGGCCGGTCGCTGACCAGCGAGGCGAGCGCCGTCACCATCGCCAGCCCGGCGGAGGGGCCGTCCTTGGGCACCGCCCCGGCCGGCACATGGACGTGGATGTCGTGCTTCGCGAACCAGTCGCCCTCCAGCTCGGGGGCGAGCCGGTCCACGTTCCGACGCACGTAGGAGAGGGCGGCCTCGGCCGACTCCTTCATCACGTCGCCGAGCTGCCCGGTGATGGTCAGCTTGCCTGACCCAGGGACCGCGGTCGCCTCGACGAAGAGCACCACGCCGCCAACCGGTGTCCAAGCGAGCCCCGTGGCGACGCCGGGGTCCTTGGTGCGGCGCCGGGTCTCGGAGAAGAAGCGGCGCTTGCCGAGCAGCTCTCGGGCCCGCTTTGCCGAGATCCTCACCTTGCCCTGGGCCTTGCCCTCGGCGACCTGGCGGGCGACCTTGCGGCAGATCGTGCCGATC